>CAZWUP010000063.1:0-12325 GCA_964637045.1 uncultured Porticoccaceae bacterium
GGAGGCCCTGGCGGAGGCGGACCACCTGGGCTCCGGCTTCACCCTGGCCACCAACGACCTGGAGATTCGCGGTGCCGGCGAGCTGCTCGGCGAGGGCCAGAGCGGCCATATCCACAGCATTGGCTTCAGCCTCTACATGACCATGCTCGACAAGGCGGTGCAAGCCATCAAGAGCGGCAGGGTGCCGGACATCAACCTGAGTCTGGACGCGGGTGCGGACATCAAGCTCAATATTCCGGCGCTGATCCCGGAGGATTATCTGCCGGACATCAACACCCGCCTCACCCTTTACAAACGCCTGGCGGGCACCGCCAGCGAGGACGAGCTGCGGGAACTTCAGGTGGAGATGATCGATCGCTTCGGCCTGCTGCCGGAGGCCACCAAGAACCTGATGCGGGTGACATTGCTGCGCCAGCGGGCGGAACAGCTGGGCATCAGCAAGATCGACGCCGGCCCGAGTGGCGCCCGGCTCACCTTTGCCGCCAGCACGCCGGTAGACCCCATGACCCTGGTGGGGCTGATCCAGAAGGAGCCACAGCGCTACCGGTTGGCGGGAGCCAGCGAACTGCGCTTCAACGCAGACATGGAGTCCCCGGCCGCGCGACTGGATTCCATCAACCAATTGTTGGACACTCTCAGTCCCCACCCCCAACGGAGCTGATCCACAGCCATGAAAATCCCTCTGCTTCCCCTTCTGGCCAGCGCCGTGATCGCCCTGGCGGCCGCCCCGGCCAGCGCCCAGCAGGCGCTGGACAACTGGTATCAGGTGGAGGTGATCGTCTTCGCCCAGCGGGACAGCCACGGGGTTGAGGGCAAGCCGGTGGATCCCCACCTCAGCTACCCGCCCCTGCCCAGGTTTCTCCACCAGGGAGAGCAGCTGCGCCAGACGCCGCCCGCCGGCGCCGACCGGGATCAGCTGCTGGCGGCACTGATGGTTCCGCCGCGCTTCCTGCGCTGGGAAACCGCCCGCCAGCCGGCGGAATTCGTCCCCCTGCCGGCGGCGGAGCGCCTGCTCAACCCGGACGCCGCAGCCCTGGAGCGCAGCGGTGACTACCGGGTGCTGTTCCACGCCGCCTGGCACCAGCCGCTGCTGTCGGGCAAAGCCGCCCCCTGGCTGGTGGTCAACGGCGGGCAGCGGGCGGACAACCACAGCGAACTCGAGGGCAGCCTGAGGCTGTACCAGGCCCGCCAAATTCACCTCGAGACGGATCTCTGGCTGAGCGACCTCGAGACGCCAGTTTCGTCCCCCACCCCCGCGGGCGAGGGCTCTTCGGCGCTGGCGGGCACAGCCTCTCCACCCCTGGCGGGCAGCAAGCCCTCGACTCCGCTTGTCACCCTGCCCGCCCCCCCGGCGCCACCCCTCAGCCCCGCCCTGGAGCAGCTGCGCGCCCTGGTTCCGGCAGCCCAAGACCCCGGCGCTGGCGCCGCCGACAGCGGCCCCGGGAGCGGTCGCCAGGTGGCCTCTGTGGATGTCCTGAAGGTCAGCGATCAACTCGAGCCGGGGGCCCCCAGCTACATCGACCACCCGCGGATGGGCATGTTGGTGCTGGTGACCCCCTACGGGCGGGAAGCGGAGGACGCCGCCAGGTAGGCGACGCCGGGAACCTCAAGAGCGGCGGCCGAAAGCCTCCAGCAACTCCACTAGCCGCGGGGCGGAGGCGGCCATCACCGCGCCGATCTCCGCCATGGTGATTTGCCCCACCCCCTTGCCCGCCGCCGGGTTGACCACCAGAGCCAGGCAGGCGAAGGGAATCCCCAGCTCCCGGGCCAGACCGGCCTCAGGCATGCCGGTCATGCCGACGATATCGCAGCCGTCCCGCTCCAGGCGCAGGATTTCCGCCGCGGTTTCCAGCCGCGGCCCCTGGGTCACCCCGTGGACAGCGCCGTCCACCGCCACCAGGTGCGCCGCCTCGGCCGCCGCCAGCAAGCCCTGGCGCAGCAGGGGGCAATAGGGGTCGCCGAAATCCACATGGCACAGGGTGTCGTCGCGGGTGTCCGAAAAGGTGTGCTTGCGCCCCCAGGTGTAATCGATAATCTGGTGGGGCACCACCAGGTTGCCGGGGAGCAGGTTGGAGGCAATTCCCCCCACCGCATTCACCGCGACGATGCCGTCAACACCCAGCTGGTGGAGTGCTGCGATATTGGCCCGGTAGTTGACCCCGTGGGGAGGGATGCGGTGCTCGGCGCCGTGGCGGTTGATAAAGTGCATCTGCGCCCGGCCCAACTGGCCACTGACAACCGGGCCGGAGGGTGAACCCCAGGAGGTCTCCACCACCCGGGCACGGCGCTCCGTCAGGGCCAGGGATTCCAGGGCGGTGCCCCCGATAATGCCAATTTTCACCGCGGGTCACCTTTGTCGATCCCCGCCCCCGGCTCCGGATCCCCATCCCCCCCCGCCAGGTGGACAGTGGTGGTGGGGAAGGCAATCTCGGCATCGTGGCTGGCGATAATATCTGAAATCTTCAGCAGCACATCCTGCTTGACACTGTGGAATTCGATCCAGTTGATGGTTTTGGTGAAGGTGTAGACAAAAATATCCAGGGACGAAGGGCCAAAACCATTGAAATTGACAATCAGTGTCTGGCCCTGGTCGATAGCCTCGTGGGCCCTGAGCATGGCCCTGATCTCTTCGACGATGGCGGGAACACTGGCGATGTCGTCGTAGCGCACCCCGACGGTCTCGCGAATGCGCCGGTTGTACATGCGGGAGGGGTTTTCCAGGGAAATGGTGTTGAAGATGGCATTGGGCACATACAGTGGCCGCTTGTCGAAGGTGCGGATTCGGGTCAGCCGCCAACCGATGTCCTCAACCGTGCCCTCGATTTCCTTGTCCGGGGAACGCACCCACTCCCCCACCGCGAAGGGCCGGTCGAGGTAGATCATCAGGCCGCCAAAGAAGTTGGCCAGCAGATCCTTGGCGGCAAAGCCCACCGCCAGGCCGCCGATGCCGCCGAAGGCCAGCACCCCGGAAATACTGTAGCCCAGCAGCTGCATGGCAATCAGCACCGCGGTGATCACCACCGAGGCCTTGAGCAGCTTGCCCAGGGCGCGCACCGTAGTCTCGTCCATGGGCTCCTGGATGTACTCCGGGTCCACCAGGTTGTTCTCGGCGCGCTTGATCAGATTGAGGGCGAACAGGGCAACCAGGAAGATCACCGCCAGACGGTTGCCGTGGACAATGTAGTCGTACCACTCGGAGCCGGTGCGCCGCGCCAGCAGGGCCGCGGCGAAGTTGACCCCCACCACCCATACCAGCCACACGGCCGGCTTGCGCAAGGCCGCCAGCAGGGCGTCGTCCCATACCGTTTTGCTGCGCCCGGCGCGGCTCTCCAGCGCCAGAATCATTTTGTTGACCAGAAAGCCCAACACCAGGGCCGCCAGCACCAGACAAAAAATTTCCACCCACAACACAGTGTCGCGGCTCACATAGCCCATCAGCCAGTCTTCAAGGGGCCTGACAATATCCACAGTTCAGCTCCTCAATTCCGCCAGCTGGCGAGCCGTGCGGTCTCTGCGGTCGCTCGCCTCCAGCTCGCCCCAGGTCCAGGAGCGGCGGGCCGCCATGGCCCCCAGCCTCGGCGACGGTTGCCAGTGGCTCTGGTCCAGGTAGCCCAGCACCTCGTCGGCCCCTGCCGGGTTGTTGCACACCAGCACCATATCGCAGCCGGCGTTGAGGGCGGCCTCCGCCTTTTGGCGATAGCCACCCACCAGGTCGGCGCCCTTCATCGACAGGTCGTCACTGAAAATCACCCCGCCAAAGCCCAGCTGCCCGCGGAGGATATCCTGCAGCCAGCGGCGGGAGAAGCCGACGCAGTGGTTGTCCACCGCGGGAAACAGGATATGGGCGGGCATGATGCCGTCCAGGGTGGCGGACAGGGCGCGAAACGGCACCAGATCCCGCGCTTCCAGCTCCGCGAGGGTGCGCGTGTCGGTGGGGGTTTCCAGGTGGCTGTCGGCAACCACCCCGCCGTGACCGGGAAAGTGCTTGCCGGTCACCGCCATCCCCGCCTCCCGGAGGCCCTCGATAAACAGCCTGGCAGCCCGGGTGGCCAGTTGGGGATCAGCGCTGAAGGCGCGGTCGGCGATCACCTCACAGCGGCAGTCGTCGACATCCAGCACCGGGGCGAAGCTGAAATCCATTCCCGAGGCAATGACTTCCGCCGCCAGCAGCCAGCCGGCATCCCGCACCAACGCCTCGCCGATATCAGCCCCCTCGGCGAGGAGGCCCCCGAGGCTGGCCATGGGGGGAAAGCGGGTGTAGCCCTGCTGCAGGCGCTGCACACGCCCCCCCTCCTGGTCCACCGCCAGCAGCAGCCCCGGGCGAATGGCGCGGATTTCGGCCGCCAGCTCGCCAACCTGGCTGCGGTCCCTGACATTGCGGGCGAACAAGATAACTCCGCCCACCATGGGATGTTGGAGCAGTTCCCGCTCCCGGGGAGAGACGGTTTGTCCCACCAGATCCAGCATCAGGGGTCCGGGTATCATGGCATCAGTCTCTGGTTGGCAAAGGCAGGGACATTAAAAACTGCCGTCACCAATGTCAACCAAAGAAAGGCAAGAATGGCAGTTAGATAAAGTTCGCATTTCAAGACCACCCGGTTATCCCTTACCGTAATTACCGGAAAGTGAAAAGTCCCGACAAATAAAACAGTTAAATTAAAAAATTGCCAAACAGTCTAACTCTGGCAGCGGGGTTCGCCCCCAGCCGGCGACAGGGGGTTATTCAACCGTTCCCCGCTTGGTGGTAGGTTGCAAGGGTAATAACAAATGTGGAGTGCAGGATATGGCCAAACAAATTCCCAGGGTTGGCGACTGGTACCAGGACGCCGTAGAGGATGTGCTGTTTGAGGTGGTGGCCATGGACGACCATTCAGCGACCATCGAGGTGCAGTATGAGGATGGCGAGGTGGGAGAGTTCGACTTGGACACCTGGCTGCAGATGGTCCTGCTGCCGGCCAAGGCACCGGAAGACTGGCGAGTGTCCTACGAGTTGAGCGGCGACGACGAGGCCGACCCGGACGCGGTGTTGATTCCCGACAACTTCAGCGACCCCCTGGCCGCCCTGGATGACGACTCCTGGCTGGATATGGACGATTACTGAGCCAGCGCCCGCCACTGCGGCGGCGTCCCGGCGCAGAAAGTTTGTCGGCGCGCCCTTGCCCTGGCGCCAATACTGTATACAATCACAGTATCGCGACGCAGCAGGGACACCGCCATGAAGCTCACCCCACGCCAGGCCCAGATTCTCGCCCTTATCGAGCAGGCCATCGACGAAACCGGCTACCCCCCCACGCGGGCGGAAATTGCCGCCGTGCTGGGTTTCAAATCCGCCAATGCCGCCGAGGACCACCTGCGGGCCCTGGCCAAAAAGGGTGCCATCGAGATTGTGCCCGGCGCGTCCCGGGGTTTGCGCCTGCCCGCCAAGTCCCAGGGCATTCCCCTGGTGGGCCGGGTGGCGGCGGGCAACCCCATCCTCGCCGAGGAGCATATCGAGGACTATCTCACCATTCCCCACACCCTGTTCCATCCCGCCGCCGACTACCTGCTGCGGGTCAGCGGCGACAGCATGAAGGATGCCGGCATTTGTGACGGCGACCTGCTGGCGGTAAAGAAGACCGACACCGCCGCCAGCGGCCAACTGGTGGTGGCCCGCATCGGCGACGAGGTCACGGTGAAAACCCTCCAGCGCCAGACCGCCAAACACCTGATTCACCTGCTGCCCCACAACCCCGACTACGAGCCCATAGTGGTGGACCTGCGCACCAGCGCCTTCGCCATCGAGGGCCTTGGGGTGGGGGTTATCAGAACCCGGGTGTGACGGGCGGGAACAGGTTACAGCCGGGGCGGCTCTCGGCCGCCACCGGCAACCGCGGCTTCAGTGGATGACAGTGCCTTCGCTGTCGGCGGCGAAATCTTCTTCCCCCAACTCCTCCACCTTGTCGATACCGGCATCGATCATGGCCTTGGCCACATCCAGGTCGGCGTCCTGGAGCATCATCCTCGCCTGTTCGGAAAAGTGAATCCGGATCAGGGGCTCCTCCTCCTCGTCGGCGCGACGGAGGGCAAAATCCCCATCGGGGAGCATCACGATTTCGTAAAGAATGGCTGACATCTCTGAGTAAAGTGGTAGGGGGTGGCGGCAGTATATCAGCTTAAAACTCCACCATCACTTCGCGCTGGCGCTCCACCATTTCATTGCAAGCCGCCAACCAGGCGCGGACCTGCTCCACCGCCAGCAGCGACCAGTCGTAACTGGCATCGGTGGACAGAGCGGCGATGTGGTCGCCCCCCCTGGGTTGCTGCGCCCCCTGCTGGGAAGGGCGGCACAAGGCCTGGCGACAGGAGCGCAACTGACCCAGCCAGGTGTGCTGATCGCGGGCCAGGTTGTCGATCTCGGCGGCCTCCCCGGGGCACTTGCCCTGGGCCTGAAGGGCGGCCATCAAACCCTGGGGATCCGCCACGGCGTCCGGGGTGCGGCACTGGTAGGCGGCGGCGATCTCCGCCAGATAACAGCGCAGCCCGTCGTCCAGGTGAAGCACCGCTCCCTGCAGCAAAGCCTGCTGCAGGGGACGATTGCCCGCCGCCAGCGCCGCCTGTTGCAGCAACAGATCGGCGAAGTACCTTTTCTGATTGACCAGGGCGAGGTAGGGGTTCAAGGTGTACTCCCGTCGGCTGCCATATCAGGACTTCTTGTCCTGCACCTGCCAGCGGCCGTTGCGGTACACCGCCTTCCAGCCGGTGGCCTTGCCGTCGATCTCGGTCTGTACATAGGACTCCTGGGCCTTGCGGCTGAAACGCACAATGGCCGGGTTGCCCTCGTCGTCCCGCTCCGGCGCATCCAGCAGGTAGTGGTGCTTGGGATCGATCTCCCCGCGGTGGGGCTTGAGCTCCGTCACTAGCGGGGCCCGGGTTTCCCGGTGGCGGGGAAATTGACTGGCGGCCAGAAACAAGCCGGCGGCGCCGTCCCGCAGCACATAGGTATCGTCCACCTTCTCGCACTTGAGTTCCGGCATGGGCACCGGATCCATCTTGGGAGGGGCGGCCTGGCCGTTGCGCAACAGCTTGCGGGTATTCTTGCAGTCACTGTTGGTGCAGCCGAAATACTTGCCGAAGCGGCCGGTTTTGAGCTGCATTTCACTGCCGCACTTATCGCACTCCAGCACCGGCCCTTCGTAGCCCTTGATGCGATAGGCACCCTCCTCCAGCAGGTATCCGGAACAGTCCGGGTTGTTGCCACAGATATGGACTTTCTGGCGCTCGTTGAGGAGATAGGAATCCATCGCCGTGCCGCACTTGGGACAGCGCTTCTTGTGGAGCAACAGGCGGGATTCCGCCTCATCGTCTTCGTCGGCTTTGACCGCCTCGTCACCTGGAATCAGATTCCGGGTGCCCTTGCAGCGCTCCTTGGGGGGCAGGGAATACCCCGAACAGCCGAGAAAAACCCCGGTGGTGCCGGTGCGGATCAGCATCGGCCGGCCGCACAGTTCACAGGGGATATCGGTCTCGGTGGCGTCGTTGGGACGCATGCCGCCGTCGCCGGCCTGGGCCGCTGCCAACTTGGCGGAAAAATCCTTGTAGAAGCTGTCGAGCACCTGCTTCCAGGGCATTTCCCCCTGGGCGATATCGTCCAGGTGCTCCTCCATGCTGGCGGTAAAACCGTAGTCCATCAGGTCGGCAAAGTTTTCCGTCAGCCGATCGGTGACGATATCGCCGATTTTTTCCGCGTAAAAGCGCTTGTTCTGCACCTTGACGTAACCGCGATCCTGGATGGTGGAAATGATCGATGCGTAGGTGGAGGGCCGACCGATACCCCGCTTTTCCAGCTCCTTGACCAGGGCCGCTTCACTGTAGCGGGGCGGGGGCTTGGTGAAATGCTGCTGGGGCACCATATTGAGAAAGCGCAGCACATCACCCACGTTCAGGTCCGGCAGCTCGGTGTCCTCGTCTTTCTTGCGCTGCTGGGGCAGCACCCGCAGATAGCCGTCAAAGCGGGTGACCCGGCCCTTGGCCCGCAGCTCGTAGCCATTCTTGTCGATGGTGATGGAGGTGCTGGTGAACTGGGCGGGAGTCATCTGGCAGGCGACAAACTGCTGCCAGATCAGGGCATAAAGGCGCTTGGCATCCTCTTCCATTCCCGCCAGATCGCCGGACGCGATATCCACGTTGGAGGGGCGAATGGCCTCGTGGGCCTCCTGGGCGCCGGCCTTGCTGCTGTAGCTGGCGGGCTTCTCCGGCAGGTAGGGAGCGCCAAAACGGGTGCGAATCAGGTCCCGGCAGGAAGCCACGGCATCGTCGCTGAGGTTGGTGGAATCGGTGCGCATATAGGTGATGTAGCCCGCCTCGTAAAGGCGCTGGGCCAGCATCATGGTTTTCTTGACGCCAAAGCCCATGCGGGTGCTGGCGGCCTGCTGCAGGGTGGAGGTGATAAACGGCGCCGAGGGCCTGGACTGGGTGGGGGTGTCCTCCCGACCGCTGACCACATAGTCGCCGGGCGCGATCTCCTCGATGGCCTTGTCGGTTTCCGCCCTGGTGACCGGGCGAAAGGCCTTGTCCAGGTGCTTCTTGACCTCGAAGCGGACCTTTTCCTCGGCGCTGGACTCGGTGTCGACGTGGAGCGTCCAGAACTCCTCGGGGATAAAGGCGCGGATCTCCCGCTCCCGCTCGACGATCATGCGCACCGCCACCGACTGCACCCGGCCGGCGGACAGGCCGCGAGCCACCTTTTCCCACAGCAGGGGGGAAACCATAAAGCCCACCACCCGGTCCAGAAAGCGCCGCGCCTGCTGGGCGTTTACCCGGTTCTGGTCGAGTTGCCCGGGCTTTTTAAAGGCCTCGCCGATGGCTTTCTTGGTGATTTCGTTGAACACCACCCGCTTGTAGCGCTGTTCGTCGCCGCCGATGGCCTCCTTGAGGTGCCAGGCGATGGCCTCCCCTTCCCTATCGAGATCCGTCGCCAGATAGATATGGTCGGCAGTCTTGGCCAGCTTCTTGAGTTCGGCAACCACCTTTTCCTTGCCCGGCAAAATTTCGTACCTGGCCTTCCAGCCGTGCTCCGGATCCACCCCCATGCGGTTGACCAGCTGATTCCAGGCCTTGCGGGCGCGGTGCTCGGCCTTTTCCTCAGCCGACAGCTTGCGGGTCGCGGCCGCCTGGCGGGCGCGCTCCTTGGGGTCGACACCCTCGGACCTGCCGGTGGGCAGGTCGCGAATATGGCCGACACTGGACTTGACCACAAAGTCCGAACCAAGGTATTTGTTGATGGTTTTCGCCTTCGCCGGCGACTCCACGATTACCAAAGACTTGCCCATTGCTCGCTCGATTTTCCTTGCTTTACACCCAGTGAGGGTGTTGTTGTCGGTGTCCTTTTTTATTAAGAACACATTTGACCTACGGTTGGCAATGCCAGGGGGCGACTATACAAGCCAGGGGGGCCTTGAGGTCAAGGGAAAATTTTTGCCCGCCGGGATGACGGGTGGCTAGGTTTCCTGCGCCACCGGAGGTGACGGGAATCCGGCGAGCCGGGTTGCGGGCGGCTGTCTTCAGGGCTGGCCAGCGGCCTCCACAAACTCCGCCAGCCCCCTGGCCACCTGATCCACCACCGCCACTTCGCCGCTCTCCCTCAGGTAGACACTCACCCCATGGGCATCGGCACGCACCCCGAAGCTCACCTCCGGCAGTGCCGCCAGCAGCTGTTCGAGGTGGGGATACAGGGCTGCCGGTGCCTCGCTGCGAAACCAGCGCCACTGGGGCCAGGGGCTGTCCCAGCCTCGCCTGTGGTTGCGCATCAGGGTCCAGCTGCCCACCTTGTCCCGCTGGGCGGCAGTGGTGGTGACCTGATAGGGTCGCAGATAGCGCACCGTCCCCGGCCGCCGATCCTGATCTTCGGCATCGATATCCGCCACCAGCTGTACCCTCAGGCCCAATTCCCTGGCCCGCTGGCGGAAGGCAGTGGCCCTGGCCTGGGCCGGTGACAGCTGCAGCCACAGCAGGGGGGATATGACAACGGCGATAATAAAGGCGATCAGCAAGTAGCTCACGAAACCCTCCGGGCATGGCGACAGGCGGGAGTGTGTGGCCAACGGGGCGCACTGACAAGAGCCCCCGGCGCCGGCGGCACCCCAGCAAAAGCGCAACTGGCAAGGTATTTCGCCTGCGGGTGATGACATTTGTTGCCGGACACCCTCCGCTTTATGTATGGTAGCGGCACCCTGCATAAGAAAACCAACGGAGTCATCCCATGTCCTACTACAACCATGTTCTCGTGGGCCTCGACCTTTCCCCGGAATCCCAACAGGTGGTCGATCACGTCAAGCACCTTTTCGAGGGCAAGGACAAGAAGATCAGCCTGGTCCACGTCCAGGAGCCACTGTCTTTCGCCTACGGCGGCGACATCCCCATGGATCTCAGCGAAATCCAGAATCAGCTCGAGACCCAGGCCAAGGCCAGACTGGAGGACTTCAAGGGACAGCTCAGCGAATTCCGGGTGGACAGCCATGTGATCATCGGCCAGCCCGCCCACGAAATGCACAGATTCGCCCGGGAAAACGCCATCGACCTGATTGTGGTGGGCACCCACGGCCGCCACGGTCTGGCGCTGATTTTCGGCTCCACCGCCAACGGCATCCTCCACGGCGCCACCTGCGATGTGCTCGCGGTACGGATCAAGGACGAGGACTGACCCACAACCCATGGGTGACGGCAAGTCCGGCATTTATCGCCACTCGGCTGTTGCTTTTGCCGTCACTCTGCTGCTCCTGGTGGGGCTCGCCGCACCACTGGCCTCCCTGGCGCAGCAGCCTCAGGACCACCTCGATCAGCAGCGGGACCGGTACCACAGGGCCACTCGGGCCCTGGCCCGGGGCGACCGCGCCACCTTCGCCACCCTGAAGAACCAGCTCAGCCAGTATCCCCTTCACCCCTATCTCGACTACGCCGACCTGGCCACCCGCCTGGGCCACGGCAGCGACGATGAAATTGTAGCGTTTCTCGCTGGCAATCCCGGGACCCCCTATGGCGCCCGCCTGCGCCAGCGCTGGCTGCAACATCTGGCGCAACGCCACAACTGGGAGGACTTTGTCCGCCACTACGACTCACAGGTCGCCACCACGGAAATGCAGTGCCAGTACGCCCTCGCCCTCTACCGCCAGGGGGACAAGGAGCGAGGGATAGCGGAGGGACGGCAACTGTGGCAGGTGGGCAAGTCGCAACCCAATGCCTGCGACCCCCTGTTCGCGGAGTTGGCGGACAGCGGCCACATCGATGACACCCTGGCCTGGCAGCGGTTTGCCAGTGCCCTGTTCAACCACGACTACCGCCTCGCCCGCTATGTGACCCGGTTTTTTACCCGGGAGACCACCCGCGCCAGGGCCGACCTCTACCTCAGAACGGACCAGAACCCCCGCCTGATAGCCGAGTACGCCCGCTTTGCCGAGCGCACTCCGGAGGAGTCGCGGCTTATCCGCCACGGCCTGATCCACCTCGCCCCCGGCGAGCCCCTGGTCGCCCTCAACCTGTGGAACCGCTACCACCAGAGCCACAGCTTCTCCACCGACGATGAAGGCGCCATTATCGCCGCCCTGATCAAGGGCCTGTACCAGGCCGGCCAGCGCCAGACCGCCGATGACTACCTGCTTCGGGTGCAAAACCTGGTGGGGGTGGAACTCTTCGAATGGCGCTTGCGGGAGCTGGTGAAAGAGCAGGACTGGCGCCAGCTGCTGGTGATCAGCGCCGCCCTCAACCCCACCCACAGGGCGGAATCCCGGTGGCGATACTGGCGCGCCCGGGCCCTGGAACTGGGCGGCGCCGGTGATGACAGCGAGATCCGCCAACTGTACCAGGACCTTGCCGGCGAGCGCAGCTATTACGGCTTCCTGGCCAGTGAATACCTGGGCACCCCCTACCAGATGCAGCACCAGCCGGTGGCGGTGACAGCGGCGGAACTGGCCGAACTGGCGGCAAGCCCGGCCTTTCTCCGGATCCGTGAATTACATCACCACGGCGATCTGGACTGGGCGCGGCGGGAGTGGAACCAGGCCCTGGCCGACGCCCCCCAGCAACGCTGGCTGACCGCCGCCAAGCTGGCACAACAGTGGCAGTGGCACCACCAGGCCATCAACAGCATGATTCAGGTCAGCTACTGGAACGATATCGAGGTGCGCTTCCCCGTGCCCCACCGGGAGGATTTCCTCACCCAGGCCAGGGCAAAGGCTATCCCCGTCAACCTGGTGTTGGCCCTGTCCCGCCAGGAGAGCGCGTTCAATCCGACGGCGGTGTCCCCGGCGGGCGCCCGGGGCCTGATGCAACTGATGCCCGCCACGGCCCGGGA
>CAZWUP010000064.1:0-6671 GCA_964637045.1 uncultured Porticoccaceae bacterium
CGGCGAAGGCTGGTACAGCACCCCGTGGAAGATCCGCGCCGAGCGGGTGGTGCTGATTCCCGGAGACTCCCCCATCGGCTTGCGCCTGCCCCTCAACTCACTGCCGCCGGACGCCCCCGAAGAGGCCGAACCCCAGCGCGAGCCCTTCGCCCCCACCGCCAGTCTGCCGCCCCGCTACGACCTGGAGCAGGCGGACTTTTCCCGCAGCTGGGGCACCGTGGTCCAGCAGCGACCGGGAGACCACCTGGCGGAGGACCCGGCGCCCCCCAGGGCCAAACTCAAATCCGTGGTGCGCACCGCCATCTGCGCCGAAACCCGGCAGGGCAAGGTGCACCTGTTTCTGCCGCCCCTGGAGCACCTGGAACACTATGTCCACCTGATTGGCCTGATCGAGAAAACCGCCACCGAGCTGGCGGTGCCGGTGGTGGTGGAGGGCTACGAGCCCCCCAGGGACAGCCGTGTCCAGAAGTTGCTGGTGACCCCCGACCCCGGGGTGATCGAGGTCAATATCCACCCCGCCAGCAACTGGGACGAACTGGTGGACAACACCGTCGACCTCTACGACCTGGCCTACAGGTCCCGCCTGGGGACGGAAAAATTCATGCTCGACGGCCGCCACACCGGCACCGGCGGCGGCAACCACGTCACCCTGGGGGGCACCACCCCGGCGGACAGCCCACTGCTGCGCCGCCCCGACCTGATCCGCAGCCTGGTCACCTACTGGCAGCACCACCCGGGCCTGTCCTATGTGTTTTCCGGAATGTTCATCGGCCCCACCAGTCAGGCGCCGCGGGTGGACGAGGGCCGCCACGAGACCCTCTACGAACTGGAGATCGCCTTCCAGCAGATGCCCGACGGCCTGGTCCAGCAGCCCTGGCTGGTGGACCGGCTGATGCGCAACCTGCTGGTGGACATCACCGGCAACACCCACAGGTCGGAGTTCTGCATCGACAAGCTCTACGCCCCCGGCACCGCCAGCGGCCGCCAGGGCCTGTTGGAGTTCCGCGGCTTTGAAATGCCCCCCCACCCCCACATGGCGCTGGTCCAGGTGCTGCTGCTGCGGGCCCTGGTGGCCAGGTTCTGGCGGGAGCCCTACCACAAACCCCTGGTGCGCTGGGGCACCGAGCTCCACGACCGCTTTATGCTGCCCCACTTCGCCTGGGCGGACGTGCGCGACGTGGTGGCCGACCTCAACGACCACGGCTACCCCTTCAATATCGAGTGGCTGCTGCCCTTCGAGGAATTCCGCTTCCCCCACTACGGGCGCCTGGAGCTGGACGACATCCACCTGGAGCTGCGCTGGGCCATCGAGCCCTGGCATGTGCTGGGGGAGGAAATCAGCAGCTTCGGCACCGCCCGCTATGTGGACTCCTCGGTGGAGCGCCTGCAGGTGAAGGTGTCCGGTCTCACCGAGGGCCGCCATGTGCTGGCCTGCAACGGGCGCCGGGTGCCGCTGCGCTCCACCGGCCGCCACGGGGAGTACGTGGCCGGGGTGCGCTACCGGGCCTGGCAGCCGCCCTCGGCGCTGCACCCCACCATCGGCGTCCACGCGCCCCTGGTGTTCGATATCGTCGACACCTGGAACGGCCGCGCCATCGGGGGCTGCACCTACCATGTGTCCCACCCCGGCGGGCGCAGCTACGACACCCTGCCGGTGAACGCCTTCGAGGCCGAGTGCCGCCGGGTCAGCCGCTTCTGGGATCACGGCCACACGCCGGGGCCCCTGGTGCTCAACCCCGGCGCCAACCTGCTGCGGGAGTTCCACCCCCACCTCCAGCCGCGGGCCATGGCGCCGCCCCTGGAGGAGCCCGCCGACGAATATCCCTTTACCCTGGACATGCGGAGGCAGCCATAGGGCACGGCCCAGGGGGAAAAATGCGATAATCCCCCGTTACCCCCAACTGGTCAGATCAATGAAGGTGACACTGGAAACCATGCCGCAGCCGATGTTCGACTACCGCGCTGCCCACGGGTTGTACGACGAGATGATCGCCGCCGACGGCGAGGTCCGCGACGCCTGGCAGTACATTCACCAAAGCCTGGGGGGGCTGGGGGTGGAGGAACTCGGCCAGCGCCAGCGCAAGGCCATGCGCATCCTCCGCGACGACGGCGCCACCTACAATGTCTACAACAGCGACCACAGCGACCGCACCTGGCCCCTGGACCTGATCCCCTGGCTGATCCACAGCGAGGAGTGGAACCCCATCGAGGCCGGCCTGCTGGAGCGGGCCGAGCTGTTCAACCTGATCCTCGCCGATATCTATGGCGACCGGGAGCTGATCACCCGGGGCATCGTGCCCCCCGAGCTGATCTTTGGCCACAAGGGCTTTCTGCGGGCCTGCCAGGGCATCAGCCTGCCCGGCGAGCACCAGCTGATCGTCCACTCGGTGGACATGATGCGCCGCCCCGACGGCACCATGTGCCTGCTCGCCGACCGCGCCCAGGCCCCCAGCGGCGCCGGCTACGCCCTCGAAAACCGCACCGTGATGAGCCGGGTGCTGCCCAGCATGTTCCGCGACAGCCACGTTCACCGGCTGGCCAACTTCTTCAGCAGCCTGCGCCACAAGCTGATCGAGCTGGCCCCCGAGGTGGCCTCGCCGCGGATCGTGGTGCTCACCCCCGGGGCCTACAACGAGGCCTATTTCGAGCACTCCTACCTGGCCAACTACATGGGCTTTTCCCTGGTCCAGAGTTCCGACCTGGTGGTGCGCAATGGCTATGTGTGGATGAAATCCGTCGACGGCCTGACCCGGGTGGATGTGATCCTGCGCCGGGTGGACGACTATTTCTGCGACCAGGTGGAGCTCAAGGGGGACTCCCAGCTGGGGGTGGCGGGGCTGCTCCAGGTGGTGCGCGCCGGGCGGGTGGCCATCGCCAACCCCCTGGGTTCCGGTATTCTCGAAAACCCCGCCCTGCTGCGCTATCTGCCGGCCATCAGCAGGCATTTCCTGGGCCGCGAACTGCGCCTCGACACCGTGGCCACCTGGTGGTGCGGCGATCGGGACGACCGCGCCCAGGTGCTCGACACCCTGGACGACCTGGTGGTCAAGCCGGTGTTCCGCGGCCCCGACAGCCACAGCGTGGTGGTGTCCGAACTGGGGGACGAGTCCCGCCAGCGGCTGGTGGAGGCCCTCAACAAGCGCCCCTGGCTGTTTGTCGCCCAGGAGAAAATCCTGCCCTCCCATTTGCCGGTGCTGAAGGGCGGCCAGCTGCTGCCCAGGCCCGCCCTGCTGCGCACCTTTGCGGTGGCCGCCGAGGGCGCCTACCGGGTGATGCCCGGCGGCCTCACCCGGGTGGGCCCGGAAGTGGGCTCGGCGCTGATCTCCAACCAGCTGGGGGCGGTGAGCAAGGACACCTGGGTGCTGGCCTCGGAGCCGGAAAAGCAAACCACCCTGTGGACCCAGGTGCGCCCCGAGAGCCAGGTGGGCAGCTTCGCCACCGCGCTGCCCAGCCGGGTGGTGGAAAACCTGTTCTGGCTCGGCCGCTACGCGGAGCGGGCGGAGAACGGGCTGCGCCTGATGCGCACTGTGTTTCTGCAGACCAACGGCGCCAACCCCACCCCGCCGCTGGTGCGCAATCTGTTGCTGGAGGCGGTGACCCGCCTCACCGACACCGGGCCGGGCTTTGTCGGGGACAACAAATTGCTGGCGGACTTCCCGCCGGAGCTGGTGTCGGTAATCGTCGACCGCAAGCGG
The DNA here is from genome assembly GCA_964637045.1 of uncultured Porticoccaceae bacterium. Lineage (GTDB taxonomy): Bacteria > Pseudomonadota > Gammaproteobacteria > Pseudomonadales > Porticoccaceae > CAYXXZ01. Next base: position 3,696 of record CAZWUP010000064.1, read on the forward strand.
GCGGGCAGCATCAGCAGCTGTATCCAGTCGCTGCTGTACTGTGCCGAGGAGTCCAAGGAGATGCTGTCGGCGGACACCCAGCGCATCATCAACGACCTGCGGGACCAGAGCGAGGGCCTGGAGGGCATCCTCACCCACAGCCTGGTGTCGGCCCCGGAGGAAGTGCTGGACCCCCTGGTGTCCACCCTGCTGTCCCTCTCCGGCATCGTTCAGGAGAGCATGATCCGCGGCATGGGCTGGCGCTTCCTCGACATGGGGCGGCGCCTGGAGCGGGCGCTGCAAACCGTCAATCTGGCCCGCTCGCTGCTGCTCAGCGACCTCGACGAGGCCAATCAGGGGGTGGTGCTGGAGTCCCTGCTGATGACCATCGAGGCGCTGATATCCTACCGCCGCCGCTACCGCGCCACCCTCAATATCCGCGACGCCCTGGAACTGATTCTGATCGACACCACCAACCCGCGCTCGGTGCTCTACCAGCTGGAGGCCCTGGAGAGCCACATCGACGACCTGCCCACCCCGGTCCAGGGCAGCCGCGAGCTGGAGGCGGAGCAGCGCTGTGTCCACGAGGCCCTCAGCCTGGTCCGCCTCAGCGAGCTGGCCAAGTTGGCCAAGGTGGACCCCAAGAGCCATATTCGCGGCGACCTCGACCAGTTGTTCTCCCGGGTTCACTACTTGCTCACGGAAACCTCCGACCGCCTGCGCAAGAAATTTTTCGACCACGCCCAGGGCCCGCAGCAGCTGGTGCGTCAAACCTGGGGGCTGGAGTGATGCTCTACCAGATCACCCACTCCACCCGCTACCAATACAGCGAGAAGGTTGGCCAGTGCCTCAATATGGCCTATATGCTGCCGCGCAACACCCTGCGCCAGAACTGCCTGCAGGCCTCCTTCAATGTGACCCCCCTGCCCGCCACAGTGGAGGAGCGGGGCGACTACTTTGGCAACCGGGCCTATTACTTCTCCATCGAGCAGGACCACAGCATTCTCCAGGTGAGCGCGGTGAGCATGGTGGAGGTCAACACCATCGACCAGGGCCTGGCCCTGGATTTTGGCCCCACCTGCGGCCAGGTCAGGCGCCGCCTGGCGGAGTCCGGCGAGCGGGAGACCCTGTTGGCGCGGGAGTTTGTGCTGCCCTCCAACCTGGTGGACTACAGCGCCGCCTTCCGCGCCTACGCGCGGCCGTTTTTTGCCGATGACAGACCCTTTCTGTCGGCGGTGCGGGCCCTTACCCAGCAGATCTACCAGCAATTCGAGTACGACCCCCTGTTCAGCGACGTCACCACCCCCCTCGACGAGGTCTTCGAGCACAAGCGCGGGGTGTGTCAGGACTTTGCCCACTTCGCCATCGCCTGTATTCGCGCCAACGGCTTTCCCGCCCGCTATGTCTCTGGCTACCTGGAAACCCTGCCGCCCCCCGGGATGGAAAAGCTGGTGGGCAGCGATGCCTCCCACGCCTGGTTTTCGGTGTACTCCCCCGGCGAAGGCTGGTTTGAATTCGACCCCACCAACGACCAGATGGCCGGCAATCAACATATCGTCACCGCCTGGGGACGGGATTACTCCGATGTGCCCCCCCTGCGGGGGGTGATTTTCGGCGGCGGCGACAGCCACAAACTGACGGTGGCGGTGGACGTCAAACGGATGGGCTAAGGGCCAAAAGCCAGTGTGCTAAACTTCCCTTCCACACCGTATCTTTCAGTTGTATGACCATGACCAATCGCCTGCAAATCGTCGAAGACAACCGCTTCCGGGAGCTCGTCCAGCACCACCTGGACGCGATGCACGACACACCCAATACCACCCCCGAACAGCAGCAGGCCTGTATCGAGCGGATCAAGGAACTGCTGGTGGCCCGGGACGCGGTGATCGTCGCCCACTACTACACCGACCCCACCATTCAACAACTGGCGGAGGAGACCGGCGGCATCGTCTCCGACTCCCTGGAAATGGCCCGCTTCGGCAAAAACCACAAGGCGGGCACCCTGGTGGTGTGTGGCGTTAAATTCATGGGCGAGACCGCCAAAATCCTCACCCCGGAAAAAAAGGTGCTGATGCCCACCCTGGAGGCCACCTGCTCCCTGGATATCGGCTGTCCCATCGAGGACTTTTCCGCCTTCTGCGACCAGCACCCGGACCGCACCGTGGTGGTCTACGCCAACACCTCGGCGGCGGTAAAGGCGCGCGCCGACTGGGTGGTGACCTCCAGCATCGCCCTCGAGGTCATCGACTACCTGGACGGGGAGGGGGAGAAAATCCTCTGGGCGCCGGACAAGCACCTGGGCAGCTATGTGCAACTCAAGACCGGCGCCGACATGCTGCTGTGGGACGGCAGCTGCATCGTCCACGAGGAGTTCAAGTTCCGCGGCCTGCTGGACATGAAAAAACTCTACCCGGACGCCGCCATCCTGGTGCACCCGGAGTCCCCCGAGTCCGTGGTCGCCATTGCCGATGCCGTGGGCTCCACCTCCCAGCTGATCGAGGCCGCCCGCACCCTGCCCCACAAGCAGATGATCGTCGCCACCGACCAGGGCATCTTCTACAAAATGCAGCAGCGCGCCCCCGACAAGGAGCTGATCATCGCCCCCACCGCCGGCCACGGCGCCACCTGCCGCAGCTGCGCCCACTGCCCCTGGATGGCCATGAACCACCTGGACAACCTGCTCCACAGCCTGGAGCACGGCAGCAACGAGGTACAGGTGGACCCGGCGCTGGGGGTAAAGGCCATGGTGCCGCTGCAGCGGATGCTCGACTTCCGGGAGCGCAGAATCGGCGGAGATTGACCCGCTGGCGGTGGTGTTGAACGGCAACTGTTCAGCACATTCGCCCACGGCAGTGACTTCGGTTGGGTTTCATGGAATGCGTTTCACGTTGCACGTTGCGCGTTTCACGTTGCACGTTTCACGTAGCCCCGTAGGTCGGGTTAGCGCATTTTGCGTAACCCGACATCCGCCTCAAAGACTCCTCAAGCCTAACCAGC
>CAZWUP010000064.1:6771-12166 GCA_964637045.1 uncultured Porticoccaceae bacterium
GGGAGACAAATCAAACGTGGCGAACCAGGCCCGGCCCCGTAGGTCGGGTTAGCGCATTTTGCGTAACCCGACATCCACCCCAGAGGCTCCTCAAGCCTAACCCGCGGCCTCCCTGGCATCCCTGCGGCCGCCATCCGCCAGGCCGCCCGGGAGACAAATCAAACTTGGCGAATCAGGCCCAGCCCCCTATTATGGACTCGTCGCACACTCCGCATGGACGCAGCCACCATGGACAACCTGGACCGTATTCACACCCTGCACCGCATCCTGCGCAACAGCCGCCACCCGGTACCCATGGCCAGGCTGGCGGAGGAGCTGGAGTGCACCCCGCGCCATGTTCGCCGCCTTATCGATACCCTGAGAGACACCTTCTTTGCCACCCTGGAATACGACGATCAACGCCGTGGCTGGCATTTCGTCACCCCACCGGATAAGCGCTTCGAAGTCCCCGGCCTGTGGCTGACCGGGGAGGAATTGCAATCCCTCAGCCTGCTGCTGAATCTGTTGGAGAACCTGGGCAACGGCCTGCTCAACCGGGAGCTGGGGGGCATAGAAAAGCAGATCCGCCACGCCCTGGCCAAGCGCGGCATCGACCTCAGCGCCTTTAGCGAACATATCCGGGTGCTGCCCATTGCCCACCGCCACATCGCCGGCCCCACACTGCAAAGCGTGAGCGACGCCCTGCTGCGCCGGCGCCGCCTGCACATTCACTACACCAGCTTTGGCCGCGACCGCAGCGAGCGCACCATCAGCCCGCAAACCCTGGTCTACTACCGGGAAAACTGGTACCTGGACGCCTGGTGCCACAAGCGCAACGACCTGCGCACCTTCGCCATCGCCCGCATCCACCGGGCGGAGATTGTCGACCGTGAAGCGCAGCAGGTACCCGCGGACAACCTCCGCCAGCACTTTGCCGCCAGCTACGGGATCTTCGCCGGCCCCGCCACGGAATCCGCAACCCTGCGCTGCGGGCCGGCCATTGCCCATGAAATTGCCCTCCAACAGTGGCATCCTCAACAACAGGGCCACTGGCAAGGGGAGGACTACATCCTCCAGCTGCCCTACGGCGACCCCAGGGAGCTGCTCAACGACATCATGGCCCACACCCCGGACATGGAAGTGCTGGCCCCCGCCCCCCTGCGGGACCTGCTTGCGGCGCGGCTTGCCAAGGCGGCGGTGCTCTACCGCCAACACGACTCACCCACTGGACACCACAAAAAGCCCATCGAGACATGAAAGACATCAGCGACGAACTTCTGCAACGGCTGGCGGGCAGCGACGCCTTCGCCAGGGGCCTGGCCAGTTTTCACGCCGGCCAGGTGACCGCCCTCAAACACAAGGGCAACACCATCACCGCCGAGGTAATGGACGGCGAGCCCCTGCGGGTCACCCTCAAGCACACCAGCAGAATTTTCGAGGGCAGTTGCACCTGCCCCGCCTCCGACGGCATCGACTTCTGCGGCCACTGCGTGGCCGCCGCCCTGGCCTACCGCGACACCCAGGGCAAGGAGCAGGAGCTGAAAGGCGTAAAGGCCAAGGACCGCCTGCCCGCCTACCTGATGACCCTCGACAAGCAGCAGCTGGTGGATGCGGTGCTGGAACTCATCAGCCACGACAAAATCCGCCACAAGGAATGGCAGCTGCGGGCCGACCAGGCGGCGGGCAAGCTCAGCGACAAAAACATCAAACAGCAGATCAATGCGGTGATGCCCCTCAACCGCGCCTACCACAGGGCGCGGGAAGTGCGGGAGTTTTTCGCCAAGGTGGAAGCGGCGTGTGCCGGCCTGGCGCCGCTGCTGGAAAAATTCGACCAGGCCACTGCGCTGGCGCTTGTGGACTACGCCTTTGAGCGCCTCTCCACTGTGATGGGACGCATCGACGACTCCGGCGGCCTTCGCTATCCCCTGCTGGGGATTCTCGGCAACCTCCATATTCACCACCTGGGGCGCAGCGAGCTGTCACCCGAGGCCCGCGCCAAACACCTGGTGGCGCTGCATGCCAAGGGCGGTACGGACTTTTACCCGGCCATTCCCGAGGACTACCAACAGGTGCTGGGGGAGGAGGGCATGGCCAGCTTTCTCACCCAGCTGCGGGCCCACTGGGACGCACTGCCACCGCCCGCCCACAGCTGGCATGCCGGCGGCCGATACCTGTCCCTGGCCATGCCCCTGCTGGAGGATGCAAAGGCCCGGGGGGACCGACCAGCCATTATCGCCATCAGGGCCAAAATGGCGGTGGAATTTCGCGACTATTTGCAGATGTCCGCCCTGTGCCTCGACAGCGGCGACCTCGACCAGGCCCTCCAGTGGCGCAAGCGGGCGGAGCAGACGAAAACCAGACCCTGGTACGCGGACCAGGAGCTGGAAGAAAACCAGCTGCTGATCTGGCAGCACCAGGGCCTGCATCAGAAAATTCTTACCCTGCTGTGGCAGCGCTTTCGCGAACAGCTCTCATTGAAAGCCTGGAAGGCCATTGCCCAGCTGCCGGGGGAGGAAAACAACCCGGACAAGTACACCAAGGCGGTCGAGTTTCTACAACAAACCGTCGCCGGCCAACCACTCAACAATCGCACACTGCTGGCCCTCAGCACCCTGGCGCATCTCCACCTCCACTGCCAATATCCCCTTAGGGCCCTGGAATTGGCTGAACAAACCAAGCTCGACCCCAATGTGCTGTTGACCATCGCCAGGGCCAACCCGGATCAGCCGGCAAGAACCATACCCCTCTATTTTCGCTGGGCACAGGCCGTGGCTGGCGACGGCGACACCAGGTTTTACCGCGAAGTTGCCAGCGTACTCCACCAAGCCCGCGCCGCCGCGGGCACTGCCCACGCCGATCAATTTACCTCGGAATTTTCCGCCCTATACACCAAACACCGCCGCAAATACGGCCTGATGGAAGCCTTTGCCGAGACCCTCCCCGACCTTATCCACAAAAAATAATACTGTATAAATATGCATGACCTGATTTGTCCGCCGCGGTTGCTACAGTACTGAGGTGGCCAGAAGACAGGGAATAGATCGCGACACGGAGTGTCCCCCAGGATGGGGCTGGCCAAACCACAGGAGAAAGGCAATGACGGACAAAACAGCGGCGCGGCGCACAAGAACCCTCGCGCTGCGCATTCTGGGTTACAAGCTGGACGGCTACTTCGCCAGCCTGGAAAGTGAAACCGATACGGAGCTACGCCAGGCCCATATCAAAGGTCTTATGGAAGGCGTACTGCTGGCGGGACTGATCACCAGAAGCCAGCTTGAGGAATTGATTGATGCCAGGCACAGACGGGCGTTTGGGGTAGGGGTTGCGGAGCATGCGGGGGAGGGGTGTTGTGCCAAGTTTGGGCTGTTTTAATCGGAGAGGTAACGGAAGGCCCTTGCTATTCAAGCCAAGGATGCAACAGTACGTTAACCAGCGTTTTATCAATGTAGGATGGCTTTGACCGTGGATATGGTATCAAGATTTTACGCGCATTCTGCACCCGCTATGGCTGAGAGTGGGTGGCAAACTCTTCAGGACCATCTGATTGCAGTGGGCGAGCTGGCGGCGCAAAAAGCCAGTCATTTCAACAGTGCTGATCTGGCCGAGCTAGCTGGCTTGCTGCACGATCTGGGCAAATACTGCGACGAATTCCAGGCCAGATTACGCGGCAGCTCCAGCAAGGTTGACCACGCAACCTGGGGAGCAAGAATCGCCAAGGAGAAATACCCGCAATTGTGGCCATTGCTGGCTTATGCCATCGCCGGTCACCATACTGGCCTTGCCGATGGCCAGCCCACCGACAAGCCTCAGGCCATCACTCCGTTGTCTGAACGCCTGAGGCAATCGCCAGTCACTCAATTGGACCCTGTCTGGCAAGACGAAATTGCGCTGAGACTTTCACCTGGCTTTCCTTTGTTTAAACAGAAGCAGGGGTACGCCAACTTCCAGCTTTCGATGTTGGGACGCATGATTTATTCCTCTCTGGTGGACGGCGACTATCTGGATACCGAGGCGTTTTACAGAAAAATCGATAATATACCGCCACGGGACAACCAGTTTCCTTCCCTGGAGGAATTGCGGGACGAGCTCGACGGATACCTTTCCCAGCCCAGATTTCAGTCAACAGCTGGGGTAAATGCTATCCGCGCCCAGATACTGACCCATGTTCGAGAAAACGCCAGGGAATTGCCGGGATTGTTCTCATTGAATGTACCCACGGGTGGCGGCAAAACACTGACCTCTCTGGCATTCGCATTGGATCACGCCATCCGCCATGGTCAGCGACGGGTGATTTTGGTGATTCCCTTCACCAGTATTGTGGAGCAGAACGCGGCAGTATTTCGCGAGGCATTGGGGCCATTGGGTGAGCAGGCGGTGCTGGAACATCACAGTGCATTCTCCGACGACAAGACCCGCTACAGCGATCCAGATTCCCGCGATAAGCTGCGACAGGCGGCGGAAAACTGGGAGGCGCCCATTGTCGTTACCACTGCGGTACAGTTCTTTGAAAGCCTGTTTGCCAACCGATCATCCCGCTGCCGCAAACTTCACAACATTGCCAATAGTGTGGTTATTCTCGACGAAGCTCAGACTTTGCCACTCAACCTTTTACGGCCCTGTGTGGCAGCCATCGACGAACTCGCTCGCAACTATCAAACCACTTTAGTGCTCTGTACCGCTACGCAACCGGCGCTGCTGGAAAAAGATGGCTTCGAGGGTGGACTTGACGATGTACGGGAATTGGCACCTGAACCTAACCAACTCCACCGGCAATTGGAGAGGGTTACCGTTGAGCACGTTGGGCCACTGACGGATGAGTTGTTGGTGGATGCCATCCTCGCTCATGACCAGATACTGTGCATCGTCAATAACCGTCGCCATGCCCGCAGCCTGTTCGACAGCGTGCGCGACGCGCCGGGCACCTACCACCTCACAACCTTGATGTGTGCCAGCCATCGCAGTGACAAACTCCGGGAGATCAGGGCTCGCCTGCTCAATGGGGAACCTTGCCGGTTGATTTCAACATCACTGATCGAAGCCGGTGTGGACGTGGATTTCCCCGCTGTGTACCGCGCTGACGCTGGTCTTGACTCCGTTGCCCAGGCGGCGGGGCGCTGTAACCGGGAAGGCAAACGGGAGAAGGAATCCAGCTATGTAAGGGTGTTCACCGTTGCCAGCGACTGGAGCACACCGCCCGAACTGGCGCAATACGCCGAGTCATGCCAAGGTGTTTTTCGCCGTCATGCCGCTAATCCTCTATCGTTGGATGCCATTCGGGACTACTTTCGGGAGGTCTACTGGCTGAAAGACAAGCAGTTGGATGCCCATCAACTGTTGAAACAGATTGAAGACGGTGGCAGGGAGGGGCTTCCCTATGAACAGATCGCCCGCCACTTTCGGATGATCGAAAGCAATA
>CAZWUP010000065.1:0-3173 GCA_964637045.1 uncultured Porticoccaceae bacterium
TCGCGGGGCAGGCTCTCCTCCGGGCGAAGGGTGGTGATTCGAAGCGAATAGGGCGACTTTCCCACCTCTGTTCGCCCGGAGGACCGGGCTCCTACACCAATCCGATCTGGCCAAAATCAAATTGAAACAGCCCTAGACCGCAGTCGGGCTTATTTCTGCGCCATTCACCTTTGTGCTTTGCACTGACTGGCGAAAGACCGCCGCCTCACTCCCCCGCGGGGGACGGATTGCCCGTCTCCCGCGCCCATTTGTCGTACCACACCTGCAGCTGCCGGGCTCTGAAATCCACTGCCGCCCGGGGATTGTCATCCATCAGCAGGGTGGCTGGAGCTGCGGAACCATAGGCCGGCCAGGGCGGAAGGCCGGCGCCGTTGGGGTTGCCGGTGCGGGCAAAGTTGGCCCAGTAGTCCTGGATCAGCCCTGCCACCGCAAGGTCTCCGGCGCTGGGCGAGGTCAAGGTGTCGAGGACATAGGGCACATCGCCGCCGTGGGGAACGCCCTTTAGCTCCCCCCGCAGGTTGTCCTGGATATAGGCCAGGCGGTAGGCAAAGCTGGTGCCGCCGGCTCTGGCCACCAGGGCAGCCATACCGTTGGCCCCGGAGGTGAAAATAAAATCGGTTTGCACCTGGCGCAGCAGTTCGTCCTCGCTCAGGGGGCCGCTCTCTTCGTAGGCGTCGCGGATATCCGCCAGCCTGATGCCGAAGCGGTCAGCCATGACCTCGGCGCTGAAGCCCATCAGGCCATAGACACTCGCCTCGTCACTGGTGGAGCCCGCGAGATAGGGCACTGGGGAGGCGCGGCCCCCGGCAAAGGCTGAGGCCGGCGCCTCGGGTAGTAGTCCGATGCCGATGATGGCGCCGTAGGCGGGGAGACCGGATTCGTGGTCGACGATCTGGCGGGCACCGAGTTCCCGCAACCCGGCCAGGGGATTTTGCTGATCCAGCTGCCAGCTTTCGACATACTCCTCGCCCTCGCGGTGGCCTTGCTCCAGTGGCCGCGAGGCGCTGAACAAGCCGCCCCCCGACTGGGCTATGGCCCTGTGAAACAGGCCGCGGGCCGCCGGTGAGGCCATCAGGCTGTTGACGCTGGACCCGCCCGCGGAGACCCCAAAGATGGTGACCTTGTCTGGGTCGCCACCAAAGCCTTCGATATTGTCCCGCAGCCATTTCAGGGCGGCGATCTGGTCAGAAAGCCAGTAGTTGCCGCCGATGGCATTGCCCGCTTCCGCCGACAGTTGCGGATGGGCAAGGAAGCCCAGGCGGCCCACCCGGTAATTGAAGGACACCAGCACCACACCGCGGCGGGACAGCCCGGAGGGAATGGTAGCCAGGGCCTCGCGCCCGGAGCCGAAGGCGAAGGCGCCGCCGTGTATCCACACCATTACCGGCAATTTTTCCGCTGCGCCGAGGTTGGGCGTGACGATATTGAGGGTCAGGCAGTCCTCCGCCATATCCTCTGTCCCAAAGCCCCTGTGGGGCCGTGCAGCTTGCTGGCAGACCGGACCAAAAGCCGTGGCATCGCGGACCCCCTGCCAGGGAGCGGGCGGCTGGGCCGGTTGCCAGCGCAGCTCGCCGACAGGCGGCGCGGCATAGGGTATGCCCTTGAAAACCTGGTAGCCCTGAATACCCGTCCCGCGCACCGCGCCGGTGGTGGTGATGACCTGGGGTTCAGCCCCGGGCGCAGCCAGTAGCGAGGTGGCAGCCACAACGAGCAGGGCGGCGGCTGCGAGCTGCGCCAGCAGCCCTGGGCGGTGAGGCCGCTGTGACCTTAACCCTGTTGGCACCCTCTGGCTGCCGGCGGCAGCGGTACGGGTAAGTGATAAGGGCGCCATCAATGCTGCCCCACAGTTTTTCGGGCAACTGCCGGTAACTGTAGCGCTGCGCTGAGTTTTCCTGAGGGGACTCCGCAAAAAAACAGTACCGGATTCATGCCTCCAGATAGTTGTGGGACGGCAATGGGAAGTCATAAAAGTTACCGGGGTCGGGATCGAAGGTGTGATCTTGACTTAATAGGCGAATAGATACAATATTGCGAACAATAAGCCCGGTGCGGTTTCCGGGCTCCATAACATCAGCGATATATCCGCTCCCGGCGCTCTGGCGGGCCTGCGGATAGTCAGTCCCAGGCGTGGAGAGTGAAATAATGAAAGCCATAAAGCGAATGAGCCCCCTGCTGCTCAACCTGTTGTTGTCGGCCGCGGTGATTGCCGCCCCCGTGGACGCCAAGCCCGTCACTCCGTCGATCATCAACAATGACAGCCTCGCCGACGAAGCCGATGGCACCAACTGGGCGTCCTATGGGCGGACCTTCAGCGAAAACCACTACAGCCCCCTCAAGGAGATCAATGCCGATAACGTCGGCCGCCTCGGCCTGGCCTGGTTCCAGGATCTGGATCCCGTGGCCAACGCCTTTACCGCGCCCCTGGCTGTGGATGGTGTGCTCTATTTTGCCTGGGGCTACAGCGTCGTTCACGCCATGGACGCACAAACCGGCAAGCTGCTGTGGAAGCATGATCCCAAGGCCCCCGAAGCCGCCGGTCACAAGCTGCGGGGCGGCTGGGGCATCCGCGGCATCGCCTTCTGGGAGGGCAAGGTCTACACCGGCACCCACGACGGTCGCCTGATCGCCCTCGACGCCAAAACCGGCGACCAGCTGTGGAGTGTGCAGACCATCGACAAAGAGGACGCCAGCTATATCACCGGCCCGCCCTGGGTGTTTAATGGCAAGGTGATGATCGGCTTTGGCGGCGGCGACTTCGGCCCGGTGCGGGGCTATGTCACCGCCTACGACGCCGCCACCGGCGAGCAGGCGTGGCGCTTTCACGTGGTGCCCGGCAACCCCGCCGACGGCTTCGAAAATGACGCCATGGCGATGGCCGCCAAGACCTGGACCGGCGAGTGGTGGAAACACGGTGGCGGCGGCACCGTGTGGCACGCCATGGCCTACGACCCCAAGTACAACAGGGTCTACCTGGGCACCGGCAACGGCACCCCGGTCAACCAGAAGATTCGCAGCCCCGAGGGTGGCGACAACCTGTTCCTCGCCTCCATTGTCGCCCTGGATGCCGACACCGGCGAGTATGTCTGGCACTACCAGGTCAACCCGGGGGAAACCTGGGACTACACCGCCAGCATGGATATCGAACTCGCCGACCTGGAAATCGACGGCAGGCA
>CAZWUP010000065.1:3183-12100 GCA_964637045.1 uncultured Porticoccaceae bacterium
GCGCTCGGTGCTGATGCACGCGCCGAAAAATGGCTTCTTCTACGTCATCGACAGGGAGACCGGCAAGCTGGTCTCCGCCGAAAAGTTCGCCAGGGCCAACTGGGCCGAAGCCATCGACCTGGCCACCGGCCGTCCGCTGGAGAACCCCGAGGCCCGCTTCTCCGACGGCAAGGGCACCCTGGTGTTTCCCGGAACCATCGGCGCCCACAGTATCCAGGCCATGTCCTACAGTCCGGACACCAAGTTGGCCTATCTGCCGAAAATCGACATCGGCCTGGTATTCGCCGACCCGGCGGGGGATCTCAGCACCTGGCAGCCGGGACCCAACATGGTGGTCAACCAGGGCCTGGGCGCGCCCCAGCGGACCATCGAGGTGCCGCCCCCCAGCAGTGAGTTGCTGGCCTGGGATCCGGTGAAGCAGCACAAGGTGTGGTCTGTGCCCCTCACCGGAATCTTCAATGGCAGCACCACGGCCACCGGGGGTAACCTGGTGTTCCACGGCGAGGTCACAGGTGAAATCAACGCCTACGCCGCCGACAGCGGCAAGAAGCTGTGGACCTTCGACGCCCAGACCGGTGTCCAGAGCCAGGCCATCACCTATCTGGCCGGCGGCCGCCAATACCTGACGGTGATCTCCGGCTGGCGCGGCATGGGCAACCCCTCGGGCATGAAGTCCGAGTGGGAGTACCGTCTGCAACCCCGCCGGGTGCTCACCTTTGTCCTCGACGGCAAGGCCCAGTTGCCGGCGCCGGGGCCGCGCACCACTCCCTTCCTCGACGAGCCGGACTTCGCCGTCGATCCCGCCAAGGCGGACATCGGCAAGACCCTCACTTTCGCCCACTGCGGCCTGTGCCACGGCTTTGGCCTCAAGTCCGGCGGCGCGGCTCCGGATCTGCGCAAATCCCCCATCGGTCTGGGCCTGGACGCCCTCAAGTCGGTACTGCAGGACGGCGCCCTGGTGGCCAAGGGGATGCCAAAGTTCGGTGAGTTCAGCGACGCGCAGATCGAGGGTATCCAGCACTATATCCGCCAACAGGCGCGGGTGGCGGCCGGCGGGGAGCAGGGCAGTGAGCCGGCGGCGGGCAAGTCGCCCCAGCCGGCGTCTAAGTTTTGATGCCCGCCATTGCCCATGGGCGCCAAGCTCGCTGCGGCGGACCTGCAGCTGCGCGCGCCAGACTGACCGGAGGGTATTGAGAATGGCGTCGGGACCGCTCAGCGGAGTCAGGGTTATCGAACTCGCCGGGTTGGGGCCAGCCCCCATCTGCGGGGTCATGCTTGCCGACCTGGGGGCGGAGGTGATTCGTGTCGAACGGAGCCCAGCCAAACCGGGTGAGGCTCCGCCGGCCGATCCCCTGTTGCGCAACCGCCGCAGTATTGCCGTCAACCTGAAAAACCCCCTGGGTGTGGAGTTGCTGCTGAAGCTGATCGCCGGCGCCGATATCCTGATTGAAGGCTTTCGCCCCGGGGTCATGGAAAAGCTGGGGCTTGGGCCCGAGGTGTGCCTCGCCGGAAATCCCAAGCTGGTCTACGGACGGGCAACTGGCTGGGGCCAGGATGGGCCTCTGGCCCAGGCCGCCGGCCACGATATCAATTACCTGGCGGTGACGGGGCTGCTTCACCAGGTGGGGGCGGCGGGGGGCAAGCCCATTCCACCCCTGTGCTTTGCCGGAGATTTTGCCAGTGGCGGCACACTGCTGGCCTTTGGCGTCCTCGCCGCCCTGACGGCGGCTCGCTCCACCGGGCGCGGACAGGTGGTGGATGGTGCGATTGTGGATGGTGCCATCGCCATGATGGGGGTGTTTTACGCGCTGCGGGACACCGGCCTGGTGCGGGATGGTACCGGGGAAAACTATCTCGCTGGCGCCGCGCCCTGGTACGACACCTATGCCACCCTAGACGGAAAGTATGTGGCCATCGGACCCCTGGAGCCGCAATTTTTTGCCCAGCTTCTCGACAAGCTGGGCCTGGACGGGGAGCGCTGGCTGCCCCTGGGTTTTCCCGCCGTCGACGACCGCGCCCGCCAGCAGTGGCCGGCGCTGCGGACGGCACTGACGGAGGTCTTTGCATCCCGGACCCGCGATCAATGGTGTGAACTTCTGGAGGGCACCGACACCTGTTTCGCGCCGGTGTTGACCATGGCCGAGGCGCCCAACCATCCCCACAATCGGGCGCGGGGTTCATTTATCGAGGTGGATGGTCGCCTGCAGAACGCCCCTGTGCCCCGTTTCAGCGACACTGCTCCGGGCCGGGTTCGCGGGCCAGCCCCGGCGGGCGCGGACACCCTGGCGGTACTTGCCGATGCCGGATTTGACGCCGCCGCCATCGCCGCCCTGCGGGATGGCGGCGCCCTGAATTGAACCTGAGGATTTCGCCCCTATGAACCCACAAACCACCTTTGCCATTGTCGGCGTCGGCAATACCGACTACCGGCGCATGCACCACCTGGGCCTCGACGCCCTGGCGGTGGAGGCGGGCCGCCGGGCCATCGCGGATTCCGGCCTGGCGGCCCCGCAGATCGACGGCATTATCCTCGCCGGAACCATGCCCCCGGCGGATGAAATTGCCTTTGCCTGCGGCATGAAGAACCGGGCCTACACCTGTCACAATGCCTATACCCCCGGGGCCGGCCCGGTGGCGGCCCTGGTGGAGGCCCAGCTGGCGATTCGCGCGGGCCTGGCCTCTGCGGTACTGGTGGTGTATGGGGTCAAGACCTCCAAGCCAGGCGGCCACTACGCCTTCCACGCCGCCGATCCCCTCAAGGCGGACCTGGAAATGCCGGTGGGCTACTACGGCCAGCCCCTGTATTTCGGCTGCCTCGCCCAGCGCTACCGCCATGAATACGGCCTCGCGGACGAGCAGTTGGGCGCCCTGGCGGTGGCCCAGCGGGCCTGGGCGGCGCGTACCCCAGGCTCCCAGAAGGCCGAGCCCATCACCCTGGATGACTATCTCGCCGCCCCCTATGTGGCCGAGCCCCTGCGCAACCTGGACTGCTGCCTGATCAGCGACGGCGCCGGCGCCTATGTGGTGACCACCCTGGAGCGCGCCCGCGACCTTCCCCGTACCCCGGCGGTGGTGAGGGGGGTGGCCGCGGGCTCAAACCCCTGGACACTGACGGAAATGTTTACCCAGAGCCCGCGCTTCCTCGATATTGGCCCCGGCAAGGTGGGGGAAAGGGCCATGCAGCAGGCGGGCGTCAGCCATGGGGATGTGGATGTGGTGCAAATCTACGACTGCTTCACCCTGTCCATCATCCTGCAGCTGGAAAGCCTGGGCTTTTGCGCCCCCGGCGAGGGTGCTGCCCTGGTGGGGGACGGCCGCACCGGTCCCGGCGGCTCGCTGCCGGTCAATACCGACGGCGGCCATCTCTGCCACGCCTATATTCCCGGCATGACCCATGTTCTGGAGGGGGTGCGCCAGCTGCGGGGCGAGCGGGGCGACGCCCAGGTGGCGGACGTTAAGGTCAGCCTGGTGTCCACCTTCGCCGGCCCCGACCACGCCACCCTGGTACTGACCCATGACAACGGATGACGCCATGACCGACACCGCCCCCTACCTGCCCGATTTCGCCCCCCGTTTCGACACCGACCTGGTGCGCCCCTATTGGGACGCCCTGGCCCGGGGCCACATGGTGTTGCCCGCCTGCTCGGTGTGCGGCGCCTGGCAGTGGTACCCCTACGAGTTCATCAAATGCCACGCCGACGCCCACCAGGACTGGAAGCCGGTGCCGGCGACCGGCACCCTGTTCACCTACACGGTGGTGCACCGCTCCTTTCTGCCCAACGCCCCCCGGGACACCGAGCCCTATGTGTCGGCCCTGGTGGAGCTGGATGGCATTCCAGGGGTGCGCATTCCCACCTTCCTGGTCAACCTGGAGGGCCGGACACCCACCATCGGCATGCGCGTCCGCCTGAGCCCACTGCCGCGGTCGAGCTATACGGCGCCGGCGTTTGAGCCTGTCGGTCAGGCGTAGCGACCGTGATTAAGAGAATTCACCACACCGGCATCAGTGTCAGGGATCGTCAGCTGATGCTTTGCTTCTACCGCGACCTGCTGGGTTTCGAGGTAGTACATGAACTAGAGTGGCAGGACGACTCCGTCACTGATCGGGTCATCGGCGTGCCCGGCTCGGCGGCCTGGAAGGCGACCTTGAGGGCCGGCGATAGTTTCCTGGAAATCTTTTCCTTCAGCACCCCGGCGGCGACCAACAGCGGCCCGTTGAGGGCCAGCGACAAGGGTTACACCCACCTTGCCCTGCTAGTGACGGATATCGAGGGGGAGTACCAGCGGTTGCGTGATGCCGGAATCCACTTCAACTCCCCGGTGCAGACCTTCGGCCCGGTGAAGTCCGTGTACGGGCTCGATCCCGAGGGCAATATTTTCGAGATGCTCGAGGTCAGCGAACCGAATCATCCCTATCTCGTACAACAGGAAACCTTCAGGTAGATTTCAATGGCAATTGATAAGAACACTATACTGCAGGCGGCCCTGGACGAGATGACAGTGGCGTACGACGAGACGCGCGTCATCCTTTATGCCCTGGGTGTTGGTTGTGGGCGCGACCACTCCCAGCCACGGGCCTTGTCGTTCGTCGACGAGCGCAGTTTGCAGGCAATACCCACCCTGGCCTGCGCTTTGGGGTGGCGCACCGACCTGGCGGGCAAGACCGGAGTGGACATGCAGCACGTGCTCCATGGTGAGCAGCGCCTGACACTGACTCGGCCGTTAATGCCGTCAGCCACTGTAGTGATCAGCGAGCGGGTCATCGACGTTTTTGACAAGGGCCCAGACAAGGGCGCCATTCTCCTTCAGGAGAAACTCATCCGTGACGCCGCAACCTACGAGGTGATAGCCCGGGGCGTAGCTACAGTGGTAGCCAGAGCCGACGGCGGCTTTGGTGGCAGGCGCGATGGGGCACCTAGGCCGCACCCGCTGCCTGACCGGGCGCCCGATGTTGAGGTCGTGAGTGCCACCAGGCCAGAGCAGGCCCATTTGTACGCCCTAACGGGCGACAGGAACCCTATACACCGAAACCCTGACGATGCTCGTATGGCCGGATTCGACCGGCCGATTCTTCACGGTCTATGTACCTATGGCATCGCTTGCCATGCAGTGATCAATGCTTTCTGTGATGGTGACGCCGGCACCATATCGGCGTTTGACGCACGCTTTACAGCCCCGGTATATCCGGGAGACTCCCTGGTCACTGAGCTTTGGCGGGACGGCCTGGTGGTTTCTTTCCGCACCCGAGTCGCGGAGCGCGGCGTTGTCGCCCTGGACAATGGCCGCTGCCTGCTAGGCTTTACCAATAACTTACAGACCATCACTGCCTTGGAGGAGTCCCCCAGGTGAACAAGATCAAGTACTCATTGGCATTCTCCGTTGCCCTTGCCGCGCTACTGGCCGTCGGTGGCTGTGGCGATCGCCCGGTTGCCACACCTGCGGAGGTGCCAGCACCAGCGGCCGGGCCGGCGCCGGTCACCGCCGAGGCCCTTCAGGAAGACCCGGGCAACTGGCCCAGGTATGGCCGCACCTGGCGGGAGGACCACTTCAGTCCCCTTGCCCAGATCACCGCCGACAACATCGATCGTTTGGGTCTGGTATGGTCCTTCGACCTGCCCACCATCTCCACCAGCAGTGGCGTCAGTGCGCCGGTGGCGGTGGACGGCGTGCTTTATTTCGCCGTGGGCCACAGCCATATCCACGCCCTGGATGCCAATACGGGCAAGCTGCTGTGGCAGTACGACCCCAAGGTCTACGACGTGGCCGGGCGGGAGATGCGCGCCGGCTGGGGCATCCGCGGCATCGTCCACGACGATGGCAGGATCTTCGCCGGCACCCTGGACGGCCGCCTCATCGCCCTCGATGCCGCCAACGGTGACCTATTGTGGAGCGTGCGCACCACCGAGCTGGGGGACGGCCGCTATATCACCGGCATGCCCTATGTGATGAACGGCAAGGTTCTTATCGGTCACGGCGGTGCCGATTTCTCGCCGGTACGGGGCTATGTCACCGCCTACGACGCAGCCACCGGCGAGCAGTCCTGGCGTTTTTACACCGTGCCCGGCAACCCTGCCGACGGCTTCGAGAACGACGCCATGGCAATGGCTGCCAAGACCTGGAGCGGCGAGTGGTGGAAGCTCGGTGGCGGTGGCACCGTGTGGCACGCCATGGCCTACGACCCCGAGTTCAACCGGGTCTACCTGGGGGTGGGCAACGGTTCCCCGTGGAACCAGAAAATTCTGAGTCCCGGTGGTGGCGACACCCTGTTCCTTGCCTCCATCGTCGCCCTCGACGCGGACACCGGCGAGTACGCCTGGCACTACCAGACCAACCCCGGGGACACCTGGGACTTCACCGCCACCATGGATATCCAACTCGCCGACCTGGAGATCGATGGCGAGTTGCGCAAGGTGCTAATGCAGGCCCCCAAGAACGGTTTCTTCTACGTTATCGACCGGGAGACCGGCAAGCTGATCTCGGCGGAGAAGTTTGCCAAAGTCACCTGGGCGGAGCGCATCGACCTCGAAACCGGGCGACCGGTGGAGGTGCCCGGGGCCCGCTACCCGGACGGCACCGCGGTGCTGACCTTCCCGGCGGTATGGGGCGCCCACGGTGTGGAGGCTATGTCCTACAACCCTATCACTGGTCTGGTCTACCTACCGGCCCGGGACAGGGGCATGGTCTACAACGACGCCCCCAACCTGGATCAATGGCGCCACAACGACAATATGTTCATCGACAACGGGGTTGGTCCCCGCCCAGACGACATCGAGGTGCCCCCCGGCAAGGGCTGGCTGTCTGCCTGGGACCCGGCGGCCCAGCGGGAGGTGTGGCGGGTGGAGCAGGACAATACCCACAACGGCGGCACCCTGACCACCGCCGGCAACCTGGTGGTGCAGGGCCAGGCCACCGGCGAACTGTCCGTCTACAGGGCCGATACAGGGGACAAGATCTGGGCCTTCGACGCCCAGAACGGCATCCAGGGCCAGCCCATCAGTTATGAAGTGGACGGGGTGCAGTACCTCTCCCTGCTGGTGGGCTGGCGGGGCGCCAACCACGAGCCCGGCGCCGCCGGACCCTGGCACTACCGTCACCAGAAGCGCCGGGTGCTGACCTTCGCCCTGGATGGTCAGGCCCAGTTGCCACCAATGGAACAGGTGGAACTCCGGCCCATTGACGTGTCCGATTTCGTGGTGGACGACGCCAAGGCGGCCGCTGGCAAGGCCCTCTACAATATCACCTGTCTGATCTGTCACGGCGGTGGCTTGCGGGCCGGCGGCGCTGCCCCCGACCTGCGCATGTCCGGCATCCCCACCAGCCTGGATGCCCTGGCCCAGGTGCTGATCGACGGCTCGCTGAAATCACGGGGCATGCCCCAGTACGAGGAGCTGACCATGGAGCAGGTGGAAAACCTCCAGCACTACATTCGCAAGACTGCCCGGGAGCATATCGCCGCCGGGGAATAAACAAGGGGAGGGTCGGCACCGCCCTCTCTGTCAGCACAGGACACCCACCAGCATGCCAGACAACAATGTGGCCATCCGCTTCGTGCGGACGCCAGGCTCAGGTCCGCTCACCGCCGACGTTTTCGATCTTGCCCCCGACCCTCTGCCCACCCTGGGGCAGGGCGACATCCTGGTCAGGAGCATCTACCTGTCCATCGACGCCGGCAGCCGGGCGCAGATCGACCCGCACAGTGACTACGTGTTCAAGGCGTCCCTTGGTGACATCCTCGGATGTTCCGGGCTGGTGGGGGAAGTGGTGGACAGTCGCCACCCCGGCTGGCGGCCTGGTGACCTGGTGGCCACCACCCGCGGCCGCTGTGCCCGCTACCAAGTGCTCGGCGAGAACCCAGCCCAGCACACCTACAAGCTCGATCCGGGGGCGGCTCCCCTTGCCGCCCACCTTGGTATTCTCGGCATGGTGGGGTTTACCGCCTATGTGGGTATGTTCGATATTGGCCAGCCGGCGGCGGCGGACACCGTGCTGGTATCCGCCGCCGCCGGTGCCACCGGCTCCGTCGCAGGCCAGTTGGCGAAAATCGCCGGTGCCCGGGTGGTGGGTATCGCCGGCGGCATGGAGAAATGCCGTCTGGTGGTGGACGAATTTGGCTTCGACGACTGCATCGATTACAAAGGAGGCGACTTATCTGCAGCCATCGCCCGGGCCTGCCCGGACGGCGTGGACGTCTACTACGAGAACGTAGGCGGCGCCATCCAGAAAGCAGCCTTCGCCGCCATGAACGACTTCGGCCGCATCGCCATGTGTGGCCAGATCGGCCAGTACAGCGGTGCTGGTGCCGAGCCGGGGCCCAATCTGATGTGCGTAGTATTGAAGCGCCTCACTATCAAGGGCTTTCTGGTGCGGGATCACATGGCGCGCCACGGCGAGTTTATCGCCAACGCCAGCCGCTGGTATCGGGAAGGCAGGCTCAAGCACCACGCCACGGTCACCCGGGGGCTGGAAAATTTCCACGAAGCGATCAATTCGCTGACGGAAGGGCGAAATGTCGGCAAGCAGTTATGCCAGGTGGCCGACGAACCCGGTTGAGGTACGGCGCCGCAGGGATTTCTGCCGAACCCGGCTTGCCCCCTGCGGACCCTGGGGGACTTGGGCACCCGGCTAGTTCCCAGGCTCCGAACGAGAATGGCGGGGGTGGAGCCCAGATGGCGCGCCCACGGGGAGCCCTGGGCGCGAGCAATATCGATATTGGGTTGAATGGCGCTGAATTAAGGGCTTTATGGGGCTTCGACCTTAGATCGCAGTTGGGCTTATTTCAGTGCCATTCGATAACGGATTAAGGAGCCTCTGATCAATTCATCTATTGTCATTGCGAGCGAAGCGAAGCAATCTCGGAGCCATTTACTCACAAGTCGGAAATTAGGGCGACACTTTGGGGTCGAGGGCAGAGGTTTCC
>CAZWUP010000066.1:0-12040 GCA_964637045.1 uncultured Porticoccaceae bacterium
CGGCGCACCGGAGGACATCCTCACCGACAGCAAGCCCCATATCGGCACCTTCAAGCTGGTCAAGATGGTGGAAAACCTGCGCGCCGAGATCATCGCCCTGGGGGGTGAAATCCGCTTCGAACACAGGGTGGAGAAAATCCACCGCGACGCCGGCCAGGTCACCGGCCTGACCCTGGCCGGGGGCGAAACCCTCAGCTGCCGCCAGGTGATTCTCGCCGTCGGCCACAGCGCCAGGGACACCTTTCAGATGCTGCTGGAGGCGGGGGTATACCTGGAGCCCAAGCCCTTCTCCATCGGCTTTCGCATCGAACACCCCCAGGCCATGATCGATCGCGCCCGCTTTGGCGACGAGGCGGGCAACCCCGTCCTCGGTGCCGCCGAGTACAAGCTGGTGCACCACTGTGGCGACGGCCGCACCGTGTACAGCTTCTGCATGTGCCCGGGGGGCACAGTGGTGGCGGCCACCTCCGAGGAGGGCCGGGTGGTGACCAACGGCATGTCCCAGTATTCCCGCAACGAGCGCAACGCCAACTCGGCTATCGTGGTGGGCATCGAGCCGGAGCGGGATTTCCCCGGTGGCCCCCTGGCGGGTATCGACCTGCAGCGCCGCCTGGAGGAACTGGCCTTTGACCTGGGGGGCGGCAACTACAATGCCCCGGCCCAGTTGGTGGGTGACTTTCTCGCCGGACGGCCGTCCACCGCCCTGGGGGAGGTGCTGCCGTCCTATAAACCCGGGGTTACCCTGGTGGACCTGAGCCGGGCACTGCCGCCCTTCGCGGTGGCCGCCATCCGCGAGGCCATTCCCGCCTTCGCCCGGCAGATTCCGGGCTTTGCCCGCCCCGACGCCCTGCTTACCGGCATCGAGACCCGCACCTCGTCGCCGCTGTGCATCAAGCGGGGGCAGGACTTCCACAGCGTCAACACCCCGGGCCTGTACCCGGCGGGGGAGGGAGCGGGCTACGCCGGAGGCATTCTGTCGGCGGCCATCGACGGCATCAAGGTGGCGGAGGCGGTGGCCCTGGATCTGCTGGCGGGCGATCGGCCTTAAAGCCAGTGGTGCTGACTTGAGTAACCTCTGATAAGGAAACCCCGACTAGTCCGTGTTTTGTCATTGCCAGCGTAGCGAAGCAACATAACTACACATTAATTTCAATAGGTTACGAGATTTCTTCGTCGCTGCGCTCCTCGCAATGACAAATAATCGGAGATTCCTTAATTGGTATTTATGTCATTGCGGACCCAACGCGCTTCGCCGGGCCTGCCAAGGGGAGAAAGAGCTCCAAGATCCTGGCTTATCTGAGGTTTTTTAGATTGCCAAGTGGTTGCACTCCTCGCCGTGACAATTCATCAGAGTATCCACACGCTGAATTCAACGCCCACCGGACGGCGAAGCTTACCGGGCCAGGTGGGATCCGGGACCGACACAGAGCACCGTCAGCCCCCCCGCTTGCTGTACCTCTCCTTGTTTTCCTCGCGCTTTTCCGCACTTTTGCGCAACAGCACATAGGTGGCGCCAAAGCCCCCGTGGTGGCGCTGGGCGCTGTGGAAGGCAAGCACCGCGTCCATCTGGCGCAACCAGTGGTTGACGCAGCTTTTGAGGAGGGCGGGCTTGGCCCGCAGTTCGCCGCGGCCGTGGGAAATCAGTACACAGCGGATATTGGCCGCCATGCAGTCGTTGATAAATTCGAGCACCTTGCGGCGCGCCAGCTCCACCCCCATGCCGTGGAGATCGAGGCGGGTGTCGATGGCGTACTTGCCCAGGCGGAGGTTCTTGAACACGCCGTGCTGGACCCCGTCCCGCTTCCAGGTCAGTTCGTCCCAGGGATCGACCATGGCGATGCGCTCCTCCGGGTCGAGGTAATCCCGGTACCTCTCCCCCAGGGCGGCGGCGGCCTGTCTGCGCACCAGCATGCCCGGGGTGGTTTCCGGCGGCGGCGGGTCGACCACCGCAGTCGCCCGCGGCAGCGGCCTGACCTCGCCGACAAGGTCGCGGAACAGTTGCTGATCGGTATCTTTCATCTGCTGATGCCTCCGCTGGGTTGGGGTGATGGCTCCCATGGAGGAGCCGACGCCGGGGTGCGGGGGGTTACTCCAGGGTAATATGACTGAGGTCGAGGTCCAGCTCGGCGAAGGTTCTGCGCTCTTCCGGCTTGAGCACATCGGCGCCCACTTCCGCCACCTGTAGTGGCGGGACAACCACCGCAGGCCCCTCTGGCGCGCGGCGCTCATTGGGCTTGAGCACATCGGCGCCCACCGGGGCCAGGTCGAAACCATAGCTCGCGGTGGCCACCGGCGAGGCGCCGCCCTGATCCGGATCCTCGGGGCGGCTTTCGGCGACGGCGCCAGCGCGCTGCAGCGCCTCGCACCACTTGCCGGCGGCGGTGGCGTCCAGATTCCGCTTGAGGGTGACGGGGCGCCCGCAAAACAGCTTGTTGAGACCCGCCTCGTCGAGCTTGAACAGCTCACCGAGCCGCGTCCTGACCTCCGCCAGACTCTGCCCGGGAAGGATATCGCCCCGAAATACCACTTTGTAGGTGCCGCTCACGACTTTTCACCACCTGGTTTAAAGATTTCAATAACCCCACCATCCGCTGAGTGTAGCCAATATCATTGCCCCGGGCGAACCCCAATCAGCGGCTGAACAAGATCAACCCCCACACCAGGCCCACCGTCAGCATGGCCAGCAGCACCGCCGCCGACCCCTGGTCCTTGGCCCTGGCGGACAGCTCCGAACGCTCCGGGCCGATGCGGTCGATGGCCGCCTCCACCGCGGAATTCAGCAGTTCAACGATCATCACCAACAGCACCGAGACCACCAGCAGGGCTTTTTCCACCCCGCCGTCGCCGAGCCAGGCGCCGAGGGGAATCAGGATGGCGGCCAGGGCCACCTCTACCCGAAAGGCCTCCTCGTGGATAAAACAGGCCTTCAACCCCCGCAACGAGTAGACAAAGGCATCCCCCAGGCGGCGTTTGAGGAGGCCGGCCGCGGCGGCGATCACGGCGGGGCCCCGTTGCCAAGGCGTTGATCCATATCCAGGGACGGCATCGTCTTGAGCTTGCCGCCCACCGCGCGGGCGGGGACCCCCACCACCGTGGTGTGGGGGGGGACGGACTCCAGCACCAGGCTGCCGGCACCAATCTTGGCCCCCTCGCCGATGGTGATATTGCCGAGGATCTTGGCCCCGGCGGAAATTAACACCCCGCGGCCAATCTTGGGATGGCGGTCACCGGTGTCGTGGCCTGTGCCCCCCAGGGTCACCCCGTGGAGCATGGACACATCCTCGCCAATCACGGCGGTTTCGCCAATCACCAGGCCGGTGGCATGGTCGATCATCAGGCCCCCACCGATCTGCGCCGCCGGGTGGATGTCCACGGCGAAAATCTCCGAGACCCGGCCCTGGATATAGAGGGCCATGGAGCGGCGCCCGCTGCACCACAGCCAGTGGCTGACGCGGTGGGCCTGAAGGGCGTGGAAACCCTTGAAAAACAGCAGCGGGATATAGTGCTTGTCGCAGGCCGGATCGCGCTCAAAGTGGGCCAGCAAATCGCGGCGCATGTTGGCGCCAAGGCTGGCATCGCAGCGAAAGCCCCTGGCAAACACCTGGTGCAGGGTCAGGGTGGACACCACCTGGTTGCCCAGCAGGCTGGCCAGGGCATAGGCCAGGGCGGATTCCAGGGTGTCGTGGCTGAGCACCGCGGCGTGAAAATAGCTGGACAGGGCCGGCTCCGCCTCGGCGGCGGCTATGGTTTCCTGCTTCAGGGTTTCCCACAAGATATCTGTCATGGCGCGAACTGAAGGGTCTGGCTGGCTAGGTGCCGGCATTGTACCCCAGGAAAGCCGTGGTCAGGCATGGCTGCACCTCACCACGAAGCGCTCGAGAATATGCTCGAGATGGGTCAGGATAACGTCCTTCAGCAGGATATCGGCAGCGGCTATCAGGCCGGCCACCAGGTCCCGGTCGATGCGCTGCTCGAAGTCCCCGGCCAGGGGCAGATAGCTCAGATGCCAGGGCTCGGGGGCCACCCCCCCGGTATCCCGGGCATAGGGGCGGGCAAAACCCAGATCCCGCAACCGCGGGGTGTCCAGCCAGCGCCCCAGGCGGGCAAAGGGACCGCTGGCGGCGTATTCCCCGGGGACCAGGCGCAGGCGATAGTCCGCCGCCACCGCGGCGCTGTCCCAGATATCCATATCCGTTCCCCAGTGGTGGCGGGAGGTGCCCGGCAGCGCCGACCAGCGCAGGATGGCGAACAGCCGTTGTTCGTCGCTGAGGTCGGCGACCACCAGCTCGCTGCCATCAGCGGCCAGCACCGGGCGCTGGCCGCTGGCCTTGGCGTTCCAGATCGCCAGCTGGCGATCAAAGCTGCGAAAGCCGCTGGCGATGGCCAAGTCGATCCCCGCCTCCCGGGCGGCATCCCCCAGGCGGGCGAAAGGCTCGACCACCTGGCGGTGGAGCCATACCTCCCCGGCCCAGGGGACCAGGTGCTCCCGGGTCTGCCCGCTGCAGACGCGGTCCGGGAGACTCACTGGTCGTCCCACTCAGCGAAGGGCTCTTCCTCATCGACCTGGCCGCCCTGGCCCTGCCCCTGGATCCAGATCACCGGGGTGCCTTCCTCCCCCCGGGAGAAAAAATTCGACACCCAGGCCAGGGAGAACACCATCACGGCGCCCGCCCCCAGGACAATAACCAGCATCCGTAACAGTTTCACAATCGACTGACCCTCCCGGCGCTAATAGTGGGGGGGCGGCTGCTCCCCCTCCCCGGGTGCGACCTCATCCAGCCGCTCCCGCAGGCCCAACAGCTGTTGGTGGATGATCTTGTTGACCCCCTCCAGGCGCACAATATCCTCGGCCTGGCGGGCTATGACCTGATCCAGGGCATTGAGGGTATCCTCCAGATAGGACAGGCGGATTTCAAGCTCGGTCAGGCGCTCGGCATCACTCATGGGTTGCTTTCCCGGTTTTTGGCCACCGGGTGAATAATTCCCGGCGCGCATTGAATTTTCACACGCAGGTCCCATCTTAATGGATGTCCGCCGCGGATGTGATACCTCTGAGGCCGGACGCCCTTCAAAATTTTCAGGAGAGTCCACCGTGCTGCGCTTGGGATTATTTTTGGGCACCAATATCGCCATTTTGGTGCTGTTTGGCTTTGTGTTCCGCATTCTTGGCCTGGAGCAGTACCTGGCCAGCCAGGGCATCCACAGCAATTTGACCAGTTTGCTGGTGTTCTGTGCCCTGTTTGGCTTTGCCGGCTCCTTTATTTCCCTGCTGCTGTCCAAGTTCATGGCCAAGCGGGGCACCGGAACGGTGATTATCGACACCCCGCGCACCCCCGAGGAGCGCTGGCTGGTGGCAACCGTGGCCGACCTGGCGGCCAAGGCCGGTATCGGCATGCCGGAGGTGGGCATCTTTCCCGCCCAGCAATCCAACGCCTTTGCCACCGGCTGGAACAAGGACAAGGCCCTGGTGGCGGTCAGTGAGGGCCTGCTCCACCGCTTTGACAAGGAAGAGGTGCGGGCGGTGCTGGCCCACGAAATCGGCCACGTCGCCAACGGCGACATGGTGACCCTGACCCTGGTGCAGGGGGTGCTCAACACCTTTGTGATGTTCTTTGCCAGGGTGCTGGGCAGCATCATCGACAAGGCGGTGTTCAAAAACGAGCGGGGCAATGGCATCGGCTACTTTGTAACCGTGATGGTATTGCAGGTGGTGCTGGGGATTCTGGCCTCCATGATCGTGATGTGGTTCTCCCGCTGGCGGGAGTTTCGCGCCGATGCCGCGGGCGCCCATTTGGCGGGGCGCAGCGCCATGATCCGCGCCCTGCAAAAACTCCAGGCCGAAACCCAGGCCCATGTGCCCAACCAGATGCCGGACACCATGACCGCCTTTGGCATCTCCTCCGGCTGGAAGGAGTCCATGTCCAAGCTGTTTATGACCCACCCGCCCCTGGAGGTTCGCATCGAGGCCCTGAGGCGGGGAGTGTAGCTTCGCATGGACAGCTTTCTCTGCGCCGTGGCCGATATCCCCGACCCCGGCGCCCTCGGCTTTGGCGACGGCGGCACCTCCTCCCTGTTTGCCGTGCGCCAGGGCGACAGCGTTCATGTCTACCGCAATCGCTGCCCCCATGCCCACGCCCCCCTCAACTGGATGCCCAACCGCTTCCTCACCAGGGACAAGCGCCATATCATCTGCAGCGCCCACGGGGCCATGTTCGAGATTGATTCCGGCGCCTGTGTCGCCGGCCCCTGCCCCGGCCAGGCCCTGGACCGGGTCGCCAGCGAAGTTCGCGGCGGAGAGGTATGGCTGCTGTCAGCCACCCGCTAGACAGGCGCGAACCTCGGGCGCCAGGGCGGCAACGGCCTGGGGGTCGGGCTCCACCCCCAGGGCGTCCAGCAGTTTGGTAAAAAATGCCCGCGCCGCGGCGCTGGCGGCGATGTCGAAAATCTCCCCGTCACTGAAGCCCTCCGCCCTCAGCGCCGCCACATCCTCGGCGCTGATGGCGGTGGCATCCAGCGCCACCTGGCGGGCGAATTTCATCAGTGCCTGCTCGGCGCTGGTGAGCTTGGCAGTCGCCGGATCCCGGGCAATGGCCAGCACCTCTTCACCAGTGAAAAATGCCGTCAGCGCCTGACCGTGGGCCAGGGAGCAGGGTACATTGCCCAGGGCCCGGGCGGCGCTGAAGGTGGCCAGCTCGAAGGGCCTGGGGGCGATGTGGCGGCGGATACCCGCCAGCAACTGCGCCCACAGGGCCATGATCTCCGGCCGCTGACAGAACACTCGGGCGTAGTTGGGCACATAGCCGTACTTGCCCTGCTGGCGCCGGTACATCGCCAGCACCTCGCCGCTGGCCTGTTCGGGGTTCAGGGTGTGGATATAGGCCATGTCGATTGTCCTCCCTTATTCAGGTATCTGGTCTCAGGTATCCGGGCCGGCCACTGCCGACCACCACAGGCTAGCCATCAGATAGAACGCCGTGCGCCGCTGGCGGGCGGCGTGGGCAAGGCACAGCTCCGCCCAGCGCCGCTGGCGCTCCCGCGGCAGGGCGGCCGCCAGGGCCCGGCGCTGGCGCATATGGCGGCTCAGATACTTGTCGCGGCCGTCCATTGCTCAACCTCCGGCCGCGGCCTGGCGGGGCTGAACCCAGCCGGGCAGCAGTTGCCGCGGGTCAAAGCCCGGCAGCTGCGGCGCGGACAGCCCCAGGGGGGCGAGTTGCGCCGCCAGGGCACCGCTGTCGTAGGCGGCGAAAATCTCGCTGCAGCCCCCCACCGGCTCGCCGCCGATAAAGATCTGGGGGATGGTGGTCGCCCCGCTGCGGGCCGCCAGCACTTCGCGGATCCTGCCCCCCAGGTTGTTCCCCTGGAACGGGGCGCTGTCCAGGTCGACACAGCGCAAGGGCACTTCCAGGCGGGCAAACAGCTTGCGCACCGCCCAGCAGAACTCACACCACGCCAGGGCGAACATCACCACCGGCTCACTGGCCACCACCTCGGCGACAAAGGCCGCCGCGGCAGGATCCAGTTCCGGCGCCGGCGCGGCGGCCCCAGGCTGGGTCCGGGGGCCGCCGTCAAAGCGATAGCCCGGGGTGGATGCCGACAGCGCCAGCTCTTCCGCGGTCATCTCTTCACCGATATCGGCAAACAGGGGGGTGGACAGGTAGCGCTCGCCGGTATCGGTGAGCATGCACAGGATATTGGTGCCCGGCGGCGAACGCCTGGCCCCCTGGAGGGCCGCAGCCAGGGTGGCACCACTGGAAATTCCCACAAAAATCCCCTCCCGGCGGGCCAGCTGGCGGGACATTTCCAGGGCGTCGTTGCCGGCCACAGGCACAATGTCGTCCACCAGTTTGGCCGCCAGCGCCTCCTCGGTGAGGCGGGAGATAAAGTCCGGGCTCCAGCCCTGCATCAGGTGGGGGCGGAACCTGGGGTGGCTGGCGGCGGGCCCGCCATCGGCACCTCTGGGCTGGGGGATGCCACTGGCCAGCAGCTGGGCGTTGTCCGGCTCGGCCACCACAATCCGCGTCGCCGGGCTGTCCTGCTTGAGGCGCCGCGCCACCCCCTTGAGGGTGCCCCCGGTGCCAAAGCCGGAAACCCAGTAGTGGAGGGTCTCGCCGGCGAAGTCCCGCAGGATCTCCACCGCCGTGGTGCGGCTGTGGACCTCGGCATTGGCCTCGTTGTCGAACTGCCGGCACAGGTACCAGCCGTGGCGTTCCGCCAGCTCCACCGCCTTGGCCAGCATGCCGGTGCCCTTGTCCGCAGCCGGGGTGAGCACCACTTTGGCGCCGAGAAAGCGCAGCAGTTTGCGCCGCTCGACGCTGAAATTTTCCGCCATGGTGACCACCAGGGGGTAACCCTTGCGGGCGCAGACCATGGCCAGGCCGATGCCGGTATTGCCGCTGGTGGCCTCGATCACGGTCTGGCCCGGCCTGAGCTGGCCGCTGCCCTCGGCGTGTTCGATCACCGCCTTGGCCATGCGGTCCTTCACCGAACCCATGGGATTGAGGGCCTCCACCTTGACATAGACATTGACCCTCTGGGGGGCCAGGGCGGAAAGCTTGACCAGCGGCGTGTTGCCAATGGTGTCGAGAATGCTGTTGTAGCGGGCCATGATGTCCTCCACTGCCGGGTTTTGGCTAAAGCCTAGTGGGGGACCGGGGAAGCCAGCGTTTGAGTTGCCGTGGTATTTCCCCTGCCATCCTGCCGGTACCGGGCTGCGCGCTACTTTTTGGCGCTCCCTGTAGTAAACTCAAAGCTCCAAGTGCGACAGCCGAATACCCGGTGCACCATGGCAGAGACGGAGCTCAGACTGATACTGCTCGGCGACCTGGAGGTGATCCGGGACGGCGAGACATTGCCCCTGCCCCCCTCCCGCAAGACCCGGGCCCTGTTGGCCTACCTGGCCATGAACCCGCGCCCCTTCCGCCGCGAACACCTGTGTGAACTGCTGTGGGAGATTCCCGACGATCCCCGCGGCGCCCTGCGCTGGAGTCTGTCGAAGATTCGCGGCCTGGTGGACAGCGCCAGCTGTCGGCACATCATCGCCGACCGCACCCAGGTCAGGTTCGACGCCACGGGTGTCCGCATCGACGCCCGCGAGCTGTGCGCCCTGGCGGACGGCGACCTGGGGGAGGTTGCCACCGCCGACCTGGAACAGGCGGCCCGCAGCTGTGGCGGCAATTTTCTCGAGGGTCTGGAACTCACCAACTTCCACGGCTTTTACGCCTGGTGCATCGCCGAGCGGGAAAGGATCACCAGGGCCAGGAGCAGTATTCTCACCGCCCTGGTCAGTCGCCTGGCCGGCGACCCGGAGCGGGCGCTGCCCTTTGCCCGCGCCCTGGCCCTCACCGCCACCTACGACGAAGAGGCCAGGGCCACCCTGATCCGCCTGCTGGTGCAAACCGGTCGCAACGACGAGGCCGAGCAACAGTACCTGCTGGGTAAACGCCTGCTGGCGGAGGTCGGCGTCACCGCCTGCGACCAGCTGTTTCGGGCGTGGCGGGGTTCCCCGGGAAGCCCGCCGGGGGCAAATCAGGCCCCACCCCAACCTCCTCAGCCCCCCCGCCAGGCCAGGACCCTGCCCTCAGAGCCCCGGGGGCCCGTTGCGCTGACCGGGCGGGAGGCGGAGATCGGCAAGCTCACCGAGGCCCTGGCGAAGGTCGGCGACAGTTCCACAGCCGGGGTTGTTCTCCTCAGCGGCGCTCCGGGAATCGGCAAGAGCCGCCTCCTGGAGGCGGTGGCGGAACTCGCGGCGGTGCGGGGCGCCCTGGTACTCCAGGCCACGGCCTTCGAAGCGGAACTGTTGCGGCCCTTCGCCCTGTGGCTGGAGGCCCTGGGCAGGCAGTCGCCGGAGAGCGCCCGGCGGATCCTGTCCGGCGCCAACCCGGAGAACCGGGAACGGCTGCTGAACAACCTCGCCGACCACCTGGCGGACAGCGCCCGCCACCAGCCCCTGGTGGTGATCCTCGACGACTTTCAATGGGCCGACGAATCCAGCGCCCTGGCCCTCAATCACCTGGTGGCCGCCTGCCGCCAACTGCCCCTGTTGGCGGTGATTGCCGCCCGGGAGAGCGAGCTCAACGACAATACCCCGGTGGCCACCACCCTGCGCGGCCTGCGCTCCGGCGGCCTGTTGCAGGAACTCCAGCTCGGCCCGTTGGCGGAGGCGGCGGTGCTTGAAATCATCGCCGACCGCGCTCCCGATGCCGACCTTCAAACCCTGAGCCGCGCCTGTGGCGGCAACCCCCTGCTGGCCATCGAACTGGCGCGGGCAGTGGCGGCGGGAGGGGACTGCAGCTCCCTCGACACCATGGTTCGCCAGCGCCTGGCGCACCTGGATGTGCGCACGGCGGAAGTGTTGCGTTGGGGGGCGGTGCTCGCCAAGCGCATCGACATCGCCACCCTGGCCACCCTTACCGGCCTCAGCGGCGAGGCTGTCGGCCAGGTGCTGCAGAGGGGTGAGGAGCAGGCCCTGCTGATGCCCGCAGCCTGCGGCTACCGCTTCTGTCACGACCTGGTGGCGCGGAGTATCTACAACGAGATTCCCCCCGCCCGCCTGCGCATCATGCACAGGCGGGTCGCCGAGCTGCTCGAGCAGGCCAGCGCCCTCGACCTGGACCACGCCGCCGACCTGGCCCACCACGCCTGCCTCAGCGGCGACGCCGCCCTCGCGGCCCGGGCCCTGGTGGCGGCGGGGCGCCTGTGCCTGCGCTTCTTTGCCAACCGGGACGCCCAGAGCCTGGCCCGCCGCGGCCTGCAGCTGACGGCCCAGCTTCCCCCCCGGGAGCGCATCTGCCTGACCCTGGACTTTCACGATATCCTGCTCACCGCGGCCCCCCTCGACGACTGGCAAGCCGCGGCCCGGGAGTACAAGGCGCTGGCGGAGCAGGCCCTGGACCACGGCGCCATCGGACACGCCCGCCTCGGCTACTACATGGCCAGTTATGTGCGCTGGTGCCACGGCCACTGGAGCGGCGCCCGGGAGGAGACCCTGCAGGCCGAGCGGGTGACCCGGGGAGGCTCGCCCGGCGACCATGTGATCGGCATGGCGGAGACCGCCAAATGCCTGGCCATGCTGGAGCAGGATCTGACCCGGGCCGAGGCCTTGGTGATGGAGGCCCAGGCCCTGGCGGCGCGGCAAAACCTCAGGGTGGAGGCCATTCCCACCGCCGCCGGGATGTTGCGCTACCACGAAAACCAGCTCGCCGAAGCGGAGGAACATTTCCAGGAGGCCCGCGCCCTGGCCAAGGGCAATGGCGACCGCATCAACGAGTTCATCGCCCATGAATACCTGGTGATGATCGCCTTCGAGGGCGGCGACCACCCCCAGGCCCTGGCCCGCAGCGCCGAGCTGGTGGCCCTCGGGCACAAGCTGCGGGACGGCAGCGAGGCGCCCTTTGCCAACGCCATTGCCGGCTTGTGCCAGTACGCCGTCGCCGACGATGGGGCGGCGCTGGACAGTGCCCTCGACGACCTGCGCCACGCCGACGCCAAGCACCGCCTGGCCTATGTACTCACCCGCGCCGCCTTGCTCGATATCGAGCGCAGCCGCCCCGCCTCAGCGGTTGCGCGGGCCAGCGAAGCCCTCCACTGCGCCCAGGTGCTGGACCGCGCCACCGAGATATTGCTCGCCCACCTGGCCCTGGCGCTGGCCCATCACCAGCTGGGCAATGAGCAGGAGTACCAGCGCCATCGCCAGGGTATCGACGCCCTGGCAGATGCCCCGGTGGCCGCCTGGGCGCGGTAGCGGACCCAGCGCTACCTGACCCCGGAGTGGGGCCATGGTTGAGCTGTTTGTGGAGCGAACCTACCGGCCGGCCCTCACCAGGGACAGGGTGCTGGCCATGGGCGAGGGCGCCGCGGGCTGCTTCAACCTGTACCGGATCCAGTGGCTGGAAAGCCTGCTGGCGGCGGACGGTGGCACCATGATCTGCCACTTCCGCGCCCCGGACGCCGAGTCCCTGCGCATGGCCCTGAGGGTCACCGACGGGGCGGTGCCGCCCCTGTGGCCCGGCAGCGTCCACACCGCCCCGGGGGCGACCCCGGG
>CAZWUP010000067.1:0-11908 GCA_964637045.1 uncultured Porticoccaceae bacterium
GGCTTTACAAACAATAACGGACACTTGAGGCATCCGTCATGGCGATCAAATCAGTGATTTGTGCCATGGTGATAGCGGCCCTGTTGGCTTTGACCGCCTACGCCCTGGCTCAGACCGGCGATGAGTCGGCCATTCAGGAATATACCCCAGCGCCCACCGCGCCCTGGCGCGATGTGCCCGCCAGCCTTGAACTGCAGGGGGCGGTGACGGACACCAACGGCAATCCGGCAGCGGGTATCACCATCGCTGTCGACGCCAACGTCCTGACCCGCACCGATGACAAGGGCCACTTCGCCCTGCCGGAGCCCGTCGCGCCCACCACCATGCTGACCTTCAGTCACCCGGATTTTGCCGAATTGCGCCGCGCCGCAGGATTCTTTTACGCCGGCCAGGGTCGGGCAACGCAGGTGGAACTCGTTGCCCTCGGCGAGCGCTTTGAACTCACCCCCGCAGGGGGGAAATTTGCCAGCGGCGGCATCAGTCTCAGCGTGCCGGAGGGCGCAGTCAGCGGGCCGGTCACCGTGCGCGCCGCGCGCCTGCCCCTGGATATGGCCTACGAACAATCTTCCGACATGCAGATCCAGCGCCTCGGCGCCGTGGAGTTTGCCCCGGCGGGGCTGACGTTCAACAAACCGGTGACGGTCACCCTGGATCTCGACTATGTGGGGCCATCCACCAGCGCCAGCCTGTTGCTCCTCGATCGCACCAGCGGTGGCTTTGCGGAGGTGGGCGAAACGCCGGTCGCCATCGGCGATGGCAAGGCGACATTTACGGTGGATCATTTCAGCCGTCGCGCGGTGGGTGATCCGGCAGAGGGGCTGGTCAAAAAGCACATTGCCCGCAGCAACGATATCAACGGCGACGGCAAGCTCACCAGCGAGGATGCGGATTTCGTCATTCTGCTCAGCGGTGGCACCCACTCCGCCGAGTACACCATCACCACCTCCGATACAGTCACCGTGAGCAGGTCGCGGGAGGCGGGCAGCAGCAGCGGTTCTTCCAGTTCGGCTTCCGTGGGTGGCGGTATCGAGATCGGTGGCAGCGGCATCGAGGTCAGCCACACCGTGTCCCGCGAGCAATCCAGCGAGGTGGTAAAAAAGGCGGGGCTGGAGCGCTCGTCCGCCAGCGCCACCAGCTCGACGGATCGCCTCAGCGTTGGCGAATACGGCCTCAGATGCAAATACTACACCGGCATTTATGACTTTTATCGGGTGGAAATCTGGCGGCGCCACACTCCCCTGGACTGGGAGCAAAAAGCCCTCGAAGACGCCTGGGCGGCGCGCAGCAACCCCGCCGCCGAATGGAGTTATTTCACCTGGGACCGCTCCACCAGCATTGCCCTCAACAAAAGCCTGTACGGCTTTACCCGCCTGGCGATCCGCATGGGCGCCAAGGGTATCGAAATCTACCGCATGACGGACTCCTTTGTGGTGAAGCAGCGCTTTGCCACCTACCCGGTCGACTGCAAGCCCGGCAATATGGAAAAACGCGTGGAATCCGCCCTCGAGGGCGCCACCGATGCTGGCACTGCGGCGGGCAATATGCGGGACAACTTCCGCTTTTTTGGCGGCGGCGACCCCGCCAGCGGCTACCGGGGCTGGGGCGTTCTGGCGGAGACGGACACGCTGTTCAAACTCGGCCAGGAGTGCGGTAACGAATCGGAGGGGGAGTACCTGATCACCTCGTCCCTGGCAACATCCGTCGGGGAGGATCGCGCCACCAGCAGCTCAACATCCTCCGAAACCGAGGCCAAGGTGTCCGGCGGCGCCGGCGCCGGCCTGGTTAAAGTGTCCGCCTCGGTCAGTGCCAGCACCGGCACCACCAGTGGCCGCAGCGAGGCGGAAAGCTATGCCCGCAATGTCATGTCGAGCGCCACCACCCAGGTCAAGTGGCATATCGTCAATGCCCACGAGGAGCACTATTCCGACCATATGGTGGCGCCCCTCCACAATGTCAAAACCGTGAACGGTCACGATATCAAGCGCCCCATCGGCTTGATGTTGCTGCGCTACCGGCAGTACCCCTGCGGCGAGCCGCCGACCACCACCACGCCCCCGCCGGACGACAGCGGCGGCCCCGATGACAGCGACGCCGGGCGCGCGCCAGAGGGCCAGCCCGTGCCGGCCCGCACCCCAGATACCCGCCCGCCGGTGATCACCCCCTCTGGCGACGCAGAGAGCAAGCCCGGCCGGACTTCCCGGCTGGCGGACACTGCCTATGTCACACCGGAACCCCTGGAGATGATCAATGTAGTGTTTACCAGCACCCAGGGCACCACGGCGATCAACCGCCGCCTTGTGGGTCAGCCCCGTGGAGTCGAGGTGATCGGCATCGCTCCGGAAGCGCTGCGCAGCGATGATGTGACGGCCGGCGCAACGCCGGAGAGCATTCTGGTCACCGTCGGTCGCGATCTTGGCGATGCCAGTATTCTGGTGAAGGGTGACAGGAGCAGCATTACCATCACCGCCATTGCCGAGGAAAAAGCCGCGGAACCTGCGACTGAAGATGAGCGAGGCAACCGTATTGTGCCCCTGGGCGGCCTGCTGGTGAGTGTTGGCGGCATTCTCGAGGGCACCCTCAACCTGCCCGACAAGGTCGTGGAGGCGGATGCCTCCCCGGGCGCTTACCAGGTGCAACTGGGTGATCACCCCCTTGCGCCTGTCGCCATGCGCGGTCACCAGATGGCGGTGGTGGGCACCGGCATTGACGCGCCAGCGAGCGGCACTGAAACCATCAGGGTGACAGCGCCGTCAGGCGCCAGTGCCAGCAACGAGGTAGGTCTTTGGTCCTACCGCATCGAGCCCCAACCCATTACCCACGTCAATCAGTGGGCGCCCATCAACCTGCAGTGCGTGGGGCTCGACAAAGATTCGCCGCTGGTGGTGACCTTTACCCCCCTGCCAGGGCAGACCATCAGGCCGGAAAAAGTGGTGGTGAACTGCGGGGATTTTGCCAGCCCCGCTCGGGCAGCCCAGTACAAAACGGAAGTGATTGGCGAGCAGCCCCTCAATACTCGGGTTGATCTGCAGGAATAGCTGTCGGCAACGGCAGCTGTTCAGCAGAGGACTGTCAGCGACCCCATCACATCGGCAGCGAGCGGGTGGTGGGACGGAAAATGAGCGATGGCAAGGTCACTTCCCGCTTGCCATCCCTTTCTAGCACCACTGTCGGCGGTTGAACCTCGGGTCACCCCGTTATTGGCGCATCACCCGACACAAGGGCCTTTAGTCCAGGGTGACCGTTACCCCAGACCCAGCGGGCACTACCGCCACCGCCTCACCCCCACCCCATTGAATGCGATACTCCCCGGCGGGCAGTGCAAGGGTATCCCCCACCCGCCCCCTGGCGACGGCTTCCCCCGCGGCGTCGACCACGGCAAAATCGCTGGCGACCGCTTCCACCAGGGCCGCGCCCAGTTCGTCTCTGTCGCTGGCGTTGAAATAGGCGCCGCCCCCCAGTGCCGCCCAGGCGGCGAAGGTTTCCCGCAGGGCCAGATCCTCGATGGCAAAGCCGACAATATTGACGCGGATATCCCAACCCTTGTCACGTAGCGCTTTGATCGCCGCTGCGGGATCGCCGTCACAGGTTTCCTCGCCGTCGGTGAGCAGCACCACCACGCGCTGGCCGCTGACACTGGCCAAGTCGCCGCCCACCAGTTCAATGGAGCGCGCCAAAGGCGTGCGGGCCAGGTTCATGGCGTTGATGCCGCCGATCACTGTACTGGCCGCAGCCCGGTTCAACGGCGCCAGGGGGATTTCCAGGTCGGTGCGACAGGAGCCGGCTTCCCGGTGGCCGAATACCCGCAGGGCAAAGCCCGTGCCCTGGGGCAGGGTGTCGGCAACCAGCGTTGAGAGTGTCTGCCGGGCAATCTCCACCCGGCGCTCGCCGCCGATGCGCTGCAACATGGAGCCGGAGGCGTCGAAAATCACCGCCACGGCGTCGTTCGGCCCCAGTCCCGACACGGATTGCAACACCGTGAGGGTGCCGGGCTTTTCAGCGGCGGGCAGCACGGTGATGGGACGCCGCGCCAGTTCACGACCTTCACGGGTGATATAGACGAGTTCGAGTTTGCCCGGCTGCGCCGGGGCCACCAGGCGCGCTTGCGGCTGGTCGGGGACAATATAGGTATAGGCCAGCATGTTGCCCTCGGTATCCAGGGCGCGAATCTGGTCGCCGCTGTTGCCCAGGCCGCGCCAGGTGACAGGGAATTCGCTGAGGGCAACCACCTCATCCGCTGCGTCAAGTTCGATATGGGCCGGGACAATCTCCAGCGGCGCACGGCCGATAATGCGGTCGCCGGAGATATAGACCACATCCACCGGCCCGGGCTCTTCCCGGGCGGTGAGCGCTACGGCGTTGTCCTCATGGTTGCCGACATACTGGTAGCTTGAACCGCGAATGTACTCCCCATCCCGCTCGGCAAAACCGATATAGTCCTGGGCGTTGCGCGGGCCCTCCCAGACAACCCGCAGCTGGCCACCGCCATGGATCTGCGCCGGGGCATTGAGGGTGGCGCTGATGGCGGCGACAGCAACCGGCGCCCGTGCCAGTACCGTGCTGCCGGACAGGTAAACAATGTCGTAATCCCCGGCATCGGCGGGTGCCCGCAGGCTGACTGTACCGTCCTTGCTATTGCCCACATAGGCGTAACTGGAGCCGCGAATCTTGGTGCCGCCCCGCTCGGCGAAGGTGATGTTGTCGGAGCGGCTGTTGGGTCCGCGCCAGGTGACGACAAAATCTTCGCGGGCGCCCACCTCTGCTGGCGCCGCCAGGGAAGCCTCCGGCAGAAACACCGTCAGCGGGCGACTGGCTTTGACCTGGCCTTTGTGGACAAACACAATCACATAGTCGCCGGGGGGCTCGGGGGCCTGGATTGCTTGCGGATTGCCCCGCACATAGGCGTAGCTGGCGCGGCTGGTGGGTTCCAGGTCGGTGCGAATTTCCAGCAAACCGCCATCGGTCTGGGGGGCTGTCCAGCCCACCTCGATCTGCTGGCGACTGTGGGCGCGGTCCGGCGCCGTCAGCGAGTAGTCCTGGGCTGTGGCCAGGCTCGCCAGGAGCAGTGCGGCGATGATTGCGAGGGCTTTTGTCATGGCTGTTCTCCGTTAACTGCCAGCAGCTGCGGTGGGCAGCATGCTATTGACCCGGCATGAATTTTCGTCCGGTTAATAAGCGGCGCGGGGCCGATTTTTGCTCCTGCACAGTCGGCGGTTCCACCCTCCATGGCGGTCAGATGCACCGTCAATGGCCAGTGTAAACCCATAAAATACAGGGAAATTCGCAAATTTTCGCCAGTATTTTCTGGGCGCGCACCCAAATAGATAGGGACATCCACTTGGCTGCCAGGTTAATAGCGGGCCATCCCGGCGGCAGCGCTGTCCATAATCACAGGTTCAAGCCCGGCACTCTGGCCTTAGTCTAGCCCATCTCCGAGAACAGGGGGCAGACCCCAATGGCGCTGACTTGAGGGCTTTTTGGTGCTTCGTAGCCCGACCCCTGTTTTGGTGCAAGTTCTCGCGCCAGGGCTAAAATCCCTCCCTGTAGTCTGTTTCCATTATTCTGCGGGGGATCAGCGAGGCTTTCAGGTGGTGGCAGCAACGGGATGCCACGCCGACAAGCCTAGAAAATCACCCGTCGTTTCGATAATTTCCAAACCAACCCGGTGCGCACAAAAGTGTCGTGGTATTCCCCCATCAGAAACAGCTGTGGGTTTTGCGCCCCCCCTTTGTAGGCCTGAATGTAAGACTTGGCGGTGGCGGTGTCCGCACCACTGAACTGGATCACCGTGCAACCGAGAAAATGCCTCACCCCGGTACCCGGCCCCATCATGCCGCTGCGCCGACGCTCCTCGGCACCGGCCCGCAAGGCGACATGCCCCCGGCGCACATCGCCAAACATCTCCCACTCCGCATCGTCGCTGAAACAGGCCACATAGCGGTCGAGGTCATCGATGGCGGCGGTGTCCGCCTCCCAGATAAGTTCGGCGAGCAGGGTGCGTATGGCCAGCTCATCGGCGGTGCGTTCGGGATTCACTTTGATCATTGCGGCTCTCCTCTATCGGGTTTGGTAATCTGGACCCGGGGACAGCCCGGGCCCCGGTGGGCTGGTGAGGCGCTGACCGAGGCTGGGTTGGCAGTTCCACGGCTTCGCTCTCCCTCGATCGCGAGATCGTCACAGGGCGATCAGGTGTTTTCCGCTACCCTGACCGGCCAGCATTGCCAGATAGGCTGCGGGGGCGCTTGCCAAGTCATGGGTCACGGTCTCGCGGAGGCTGATGCTGCCGTCGTGAAGCCCCGCCCGCAAATCTGCCAATGCCCTGGGCACCTCTTGGGGATAGTCAAAGACGCGAAAACCCTGCAGCTGGATGGCGCTGGTCAACAGCTTGCGAAAATTCGTCAGGGCCACCGGCTGGTCGTCCAGGTAGTGGGCGATCAACCCACAGAGTGCGATCCGGCCGCGGTCCCGCAGCAGAGGCAGCACCGCGTCCAGGGAGGGGGCGCCGACATTTTCGAAATGGGCATCCACTGGCCCCGGCACAGCCCGGGCGAGCAGTTCGGGAAAATCCGGGTGGCGGTGATCCACGCAGGTATCGAAGCCCAGGGCCACCACCTCGGCACACTTTTCCGCGCCGCCAGCAATGCCTACCACCCGGGCACCCCGGGCCTTGGCCAGCTGGCCGGCAATGCCCCCGACTATGCCGGCGGCCGAGGAAATGGTCAGGGTTTCACCGTCCCGCAGATTGAGAATGCGATGAATCCCGAGCCACGCGGTGATGCCCGAGGAGCCCAGCAGACCGAGGTGGGCAGAGGGAGGGATACCGTCCTCCAGCTCCAGCTTGCGCAGGTCATGGCCGTTGTGGAGATTGTGGCTCTGCCAGTGACCGCTTCCTGCAACCCAGTCCCCCGCTGCGAAGGAGGGGTGGGCAGATGCCTCGACCTGGGCCACCATGCGCCCCTGGATGATCCCCAGGGCCCAGCAGGGATCCGGCCCCTGCCAGGTGCGCATCATCGGGCTCAGGT
This sequence comes from uncultured Porticoccaceae bacterium, assembly GCA_964637045.1. Taxonomy (GTDB): domain Bacteria; phylum Pseudomonadota; class Gammaproteobacteria; order Pseudomonadales; family Porticoccaceae; genus CAYXXZ01. The sequence continues at coordinate 7,020 of CAZWUP010000067.1, forward strand.
AGGGGTCCAGGGACAACCAGCGGGTGCGGGTGAGCACCTCCCCAGTGCCGGGCCCCTCCAGGGTGAGCCCCTCGATGGTGAAATCGCCCTCCTGCAGGGGTCCGTTGGGCTTGCGGATCATGCGCACCCGCTGGGCTTCGATCATGGTATTTGCTCCCGGGGCAGTGTCTGGCCCCCACAATAACTTGCTATCCGTCAGTTTTATTGTAACCTAATAGCTGTCACATCGTCAGTTATTAAAGCGCCGGATTCAAAGCAATCATAATAGGAGAGCACCCCATGGCCAAAAAGTCCCTGCCCGCTGCCATCGCCGGCTTCACCGCCGCCCTGTGCGCCACCATCGCCACCGCCCAATCCGGGGTAATGGAGGAAGTGATCGTCACCGCCCAGAAACGTGAGCAATCCATCAATGACATCCCCCTGGCAATTACCGCCCTCAGCGGCGAGCAGCTGCGGGACCGGGGCATAGAAACCGCCGCGGACCTCTCCCGTATCGTCGCCGGCTTTACCTACGCCGATACCGGCGTCAACGCCCCTGTGTATTCGCTGCGGGGCGTCGGCTATTTTGATTACAGTCTGGCGGCGGCGCCGGCGGTCAGCGTGTACCTGGACGAGGTCGCCCTGCCCTACGCTGCCATGACCCAGGGCACCGCCATCGACATCGAGCGGGTGGAAGTGTTGCGCGGCCCCCAGGGCACGCTGTTCGGCCAGAACGCCACCGGAGGCCTGGTCAACTACATCGCCAGAAAGCCCACCGACAGCTTCGAGGCAGGGGTCGAGGCGGGCTACAGCCGCTTTAACCGCAGGGATCTGGAGGGCTACCTGAGCGGCCCCCTGGGGGCGAATACCCGAGGCCGCATCGCGTTCCAGACCCAGGACAGCGATGAATGGCAAAGCAGTTACACCCGGGACGACAGCAATGGCGCCCTCGACCAGACCAGCGCCCGAGCAATGCTGGACTGGGATGTTTCCGACACTCTTACCGCCACCTTCAACCTCAACGGGTACCTCAACAAGTCCGACCCCCTGGCGACCCAGGTAATCGCCATCACCCCACTGACCCCGGCGCGGATCAGGAGCGAGGTGCGGGACCACCCCCTGGCACCGGAAGAGGCCCGTGCCGCCGACTGGAGCGATCGCCGCGCCCCCCACCGGGATGATCGCTTCTGGCAGGCCTCTCTGCGGCTGGATTGGCAGCTTGCCTCAGACACCAGGGTAACCTCGATTTCAGCCTATTCGGACCTCGACACCGACGATTACATCGACCGTGATGGCATGCCCAACGACAACAGCCAGTACGGCCTTGCCGGTGCCATCGAGAGCTTCAACCAGGAACTGCGCCTGTCTGGAGAGCAGGGTCTGCTCACCTATGTGGCGGGGGTGAGCTACCAAAGCACCGACACCCTGGAGCAGCAAACGGTAAGCATCGAGAGCGCCTCCAACGTCCAGAATACCTTTGGCGTGAAATTCAGCGATGCCTCCAACCGTATCGAGAACGAGCTCAGCAGCCTGGCGTTTTTTGCCAGCGGTGACTGGGCCTTGGCCGACGACATCACCTTGACCACAGGCCTGCGCCACACCAAGAGCACCATGGACTTTGCCGGTTGTGCCTCCCTCACCGAGCCGGCGGCGATCCAGGCTTTCAGCAACATCAGCGCCTTCTTCCGCAACCTGCTCAATCTCCCCGCCACCCCCTTCACCCTGGCCAACAACAACTGCGCCACCCTGGGAGCCGACTTCCTGGCGGTGGAGCCGCAGAAGTCCCTCGATGAGGACAACCTGTCCTGGCGCCTCGCCCTGGGGTGGGATATCAGCGAGGACACCCTGCTCTATCTGTCCGCCAGCCGCGGCTACAAGGCGGGCAACTCCATCACCGTCGCCGGCTCGTCGTCCGCCCAGTACGAGCCCGTGAACCAGGAGGAGCTGACCTCCTTCGAGGCCGGTTTCAAGGCGCAGTTGCTCGCCCGCAGCATGCAGCTCAATGGCTCTCTGTTTCAGTACGACTACAAGCACAAACAGACGCGGAGCAAGATCGTCGACCCCGTGTTTGGCCCCCTTCAGGCACTGGTCAACATTCCGGAATCCAAAGCCTGGGGAGGCGAACTTGAAATGCAGTGGCTGCCACTGGCGGGCCTGGCGATCAACGCCGGTACCGCCTACCTCGACACCGAGATCGAAAAATTTAACGGCTTCGATGCCCTCGGCGCGACCCGGGATTTCTCCGGCCAGCCCTTCAGTTTTGCCCCCGAATGGCAATTCAATCTAGACCTGGACTACCGCTGGTCGCTGGGGCGCGAATTGCTGGCCTTTGCCGGTGCCGGTGTTACCCACCACAGCGCCACTACCGCGGATTTTGACAGCAACCCGCTGTTTGACATCGACGCCTACACCCTGGTGGATCTGCGCGCCGGCGTGGAGAGCGCCGACGGCCGCTGGCAAGTTACCGCCTGGGGGCGCAACGTCACCGACGAGTATTACTGGCAGAGTGTGATCCGCGTCCAGGACTCCGTGGTGCGGGTGGCGGGCATGCCTGCCACCTACGGGGTCGCAGCAGCCTACAGGTTTTGAGCGACCGGGCGGGGGGCGGCGACGGGTTGTCGCTGATCCCGCCTTTCCTATCAAGCGGAAGCCTGCTGCCTGCTTAGTCCTTACCAGATGGCAAGGTGATCATTTTGTTGCCGCTGAGTGCTGCACATAACTCCTCTGCCTTGATCAAGGCCCACTGGGTTGCGGCCCCCGCAAAGCTGACCAAACCATTTATGTCGAGGGTCGATTGTTGCAAATTGAATCTTGCCGGAGCATATGGGACGGGTCCGTGCGCCTGTCCGGCAGGACCAAGCGACCTGACAGGGGGAAGCAGTACCGAGACTGGCAATAGCCCGGCTCTTGCCACCGGGGCGCGTGGCGCCAGGCGCCAAGGCACTGTTGGCGATGAAAAAAGTGCCACTGCCATTCTTACCCCTGTCGCAAAAGTGCCAAATCACTGTCACAAACCTTGCCTAAGCTCTTACCTATTCATTAGCCCGCTCGACAAGGATTACCGCAATGAAAAAGACCCTGCTTGCCACCGCACTTGCCGCCAGCATGGCCGCTGCGGCTACCAGTCACGCCCTCGACCTTACTCCCCTGGGCACCTTCACCACCGGCGCCTTTGACGAGGGCGCCTCTGAAATTGTGGCCCACGATCCCCGCAGCCAGCGCCTGTTTGTAATCAACGCCCTGGAGTCTGTGGTGGATGTCCTTGCCATTGCCGACCCCGCCAACCCCACGGAAGTGTTCAAGATCGATGTCACTGAAGATCTACCGGATGCCGGTGGCGTCAACAGTGTCGCTGTCCACAAGGGTTTAGTAGCGGTTGCCGTGGAGCATGACAACAAACAGAGCGACGGCTGGGTCGCCTTCTACGACACCAATGGCAACTTCCTCAATGCCGTCCGCGCCGGTGCGCTGCCCGACATGGTCGCCTTCTCCCCCAATGGCCGCTATGTGCTGGCCGCCAACGAAGGCGAGCCCAGCAGCGACTACAGCATCGATCCCGAAGGTTCGGTGACAGTCATCGATCTGCGTCGCGGAGTCGGCAATCCCACGGTGGCCACCGCCAGCTTTCCCGACACTGTCGGCCCGGATGTGCGCATCACCGGTATTCCCGGCACCACGGTGCCCCAGGACCTGGAGCCCGAATATATCACTGTATCCCGGGACTCCCGCACCGCCTGGGTGACCTTGCAGGAAAACAACGCCATCGCCAAAATCGATATTCGCTCCGCCACTGTTGTCGACGTGGTTGGCCTGGGCGCCAAGGATCATAGCCAGAGCGGCAATGGCATTGATGCCAGCAACAGCGATGGCGCCATCAACATCGCCAACTGGCCGGTAAAGGGCCTGTACATGCCAGATGCCATCGCCTCCTACACTCACAGGGGCAACACCTACCTGGTAACCGCCAACGAGGGCGATGCCCGGGAATACGACGACTACGGCGATGACGGCTATGCCGATGTCGAGCGCATCCGCGATCTGGACCTGGATCCCACCGCCTTTCCCGATTTCGCCAACCTGCAGGCGAACGGCAACCTGAGCCGCCTGAATGCGGTTACCACGGAAGGCTTCAACGAGGGCACGGGCAAGTACGACGAACTTTATACCTTTGGCGCCCGCTCTTTCTCCATCTGGGATGCCCACGGCAACCTGGTGTACGACTCCGGCGACACTATGGAGCAGAAGACCGCGGCCTTGATCCCCGACTTTTTCAACAGCAACAACGACGACAACGATTCCTTCGATGCCCGCAGCGATGACAAGGGCCCCGAGCCCGAAGGTGTCGCCATCGGCCAGGTAATGGGCCGCAACTACGCCTTTGTCGGCCTGGAGCGCGTCGGAGGCATAATGATTTTCGATGTCACCGACCCCGTTCGCACCAGCTTTGTCAACTACGTCAATAACCGCAACTTTGCTGTGGATGCCGAAGACCCAGCTGCCGGCGACCTGGGCCCGGAGGGCATTGCCTTTATCAAGGCCGGCGACTCACCCAACGGCATGCCCTTGCTGGTGGTGGGCAACGAGGTAAGCGGTACCACTACTCTCTATCAGGTGGCGGCGGACAGTAGTCGGCAACTCAGGCACGGCTCCGCGGATGCAAGGCGATACCAACCCAGAACACGCCACGGTTCCGCGCCCTGATCACACCCAGAGCATCACGCCGCCAACGCCCCCTGCCAAGGGGGCGTTTCTTTTGGGCCCGCCAAAAACCCCGCCCTTCGGCATGACCATTCCGGGATCCGGGGGATGCCCATACCCCTTGGCCAGCCCGGGGATTGTGGTGTATCGTATGATAGCAAACCAACAATAAATCCGGAGAGCAAGCGCATGAAACCATACCTACCCCATAC
>CAZWUP010000068.1:0-11854 GCA_964637045.1 uncultured Porticoccaceae bacterium
TCCGGGCTTGGGGAGGAATGTGTAGGAGCCCGGTCTCCGGGCGAACAGGGGTGGGCAATGTACCCATGCCGGTTGGGTGCCGCCGTCGTTCGCTCACAGAGTGAGCTCCAACAGGGGCCTCTCCCCGGGTTTGGGAGGGCAATGTGTCGGACCCCGCCAGTCGCATTTTGCTGATCTGGCGGCCGGAATCCAGGTTGACAGGTGTAAAACCGAATTTAGTACGCTATTCTCTTCCCTCCTTGAAAAACCTGAAGACAAACACGGTGCGCACCCTCGCCCGGTTACAACAATGAGATTCAGGGACCCGTGGCGCCGACTTGGGCCCTGCAATGAGGTGAGGCTGCGAAGTACCACCGAGCCACCAAGTCGACGCCATTAATCCAGGGGTGGCATTCCACCGGGAATGCAGTCTGCCAATACTGATTAGGAGCAACTATGTCAAACGCCAATCTGCCCACCAAAATGTATATCGACGGTCAATGGGTCGCCGCCTCCGACGGCGCCACGGAAGCCGTGATCAACCCGGCCACTGAAGAGGTCATCGGCTATGCCCCTGTGGGCACCGCCGCGGATAACGACCGCGCCATCGCCGCCGCCAGAGAGGCATTCGACAACGGTCCCTGGCCGCAAATGTCGGTCCAGGAACGGGTTGCCGTGCTCAAGAAAATGCTCGATTACTGCGAGGCCAACAAGCAGCGCCTGATCGACATTATCGTCGCCGAGGCCGGTGATACCCTGATGGGCGCCGAGTATATGCAGTACGGTTTGCCCGCCAAGCACTGTGCCCGGCTGCTGGAGGACGCGGTAAAAATCGAACCCAAGATGGTCGCCCCCGAGGTGTCCTTCGCCGCCGATGGCAGCCAGGTGCTGGGGGCCTCGGTGATTCACCACATCCCCGTCGGCGTGGTCACCGCCATCACCCCCTACAACTACCCCTTTATGCTCAGTTTGACCAAGGTGTTCCACGCCCTGCCAATGGGCAACACCGTGGTGCTCAAGCCCTCCCCCTACACGCCCTTTGAAGTGCTGATCATCGGCGAGGCGGCGGAGGCCGCGGGACTGCCTCCGGGGGTGCTCAATATCGTCACCGGGGATATCGCCACCGGCCAGCAGCTGACCTCCGACCCCAGGGTCGACATGGTCACCTTCACCGGTTCCGACAAGGTGGGCGCCTTAATCATGGCCCAGGGTGCCCCCACCCTGAAGAAAATGCACCTGGAGCTGGGCGGCAAATCCGCCCTGATCGTGCGCCAGGATGCGGATTTGGCCAAGGCGGTGGAGTTTGCCCTGTTTGCCTTTGTCCACACCGGCCAGGGTTGTGTGCTCAATACCCGCATCCTCGCCCACAACAGTATCCGCAAGGCCTTTGTCGAGCAGTTGGGCGCCGCGGTGTCCGCCCTCAAGGTGGGTGACCCCAGGGACCCCTCGGTGATCGTCGGCCCGCTGATCCGGGACGTGGCCAGGGCGCGGTCCGAGCACTATGTCAAAGCCGCTCTGGAGGATGGCGCCCGGCTGGTGGCCGGTGGCAAGCGCCCCGCCCAGCTGGACAAGGGCTTTTACTTCGAGCCCACCCTGTTCGACGATGTGGACAACAGCTCCCGCCTCGCCCAGCAGGAGGTGTTCGGCCCCATAGTCGCGGTTATCGGTTTCGACACCGACGACGAGGCGGTGAAGCTGGCCAATGACTCCGAGTTTGGTCTCGGCGGCGCGGTGTTTACCGCGGATGTGGGCCAGGGCTACCAGATGGGTCGGCGCATTCGCACCGGCACCTTCACCATCAACGGCGGCGCCGGCACCATGATGTCATCGGCGCCCTTTGGCGGCATCAAACGCTCCGGGCTGGGGCGGGAGTACGGTATCGACAGCCTGCTGGAATTCACCGAAGCCCAGTGCATCTCCTTCCACGGCGGTTGACCCCGCGGTCACATGCCGCCGGGCGCCGCCCGGTGGCATAGTGTTTTCCCGCAGTGACAATAACTGCTATCGTTCTGCTCCCACCACAATAATGCCCAGCCAGCTGGCGAGTGTCCCCCTTGCCACCTGGGCCAAAATACGGAGATAAGATGGAGTCACTAGAACAAATCCGCGAGCAATTTCGCCAGCGCTGGTATCAACAGGGCTTCTACACCAGCGACACCCTGAGGGATGTCATCGAAGCCAACGCCGGTCGCGGTCGCGACGGCTATGTGGCCACCGAGTCCGATGTGCGTCCCTGCCGGGTAACCTACGACGAAGCCTACCAGCAGAGTGTTCAGCTGGCCTCGGCCCTCTATCAGCTGGGGGTGCGCTGTGGCGACCGGGTCGCCATCCAGCTGCCCAACTGGACCGAGTCCATGTTGATCTCCGAGGCCTGTATTCTGCTGGGGGCGGTGTTTCTGCCCATCACGGCAATTTTTGGCGCCAGCGAGCTGGAGTTTATCGTCGCCGACGCCGGCGCCTCGGTGCTGTTTATTCCCGGTCAGTGGCGCAGCAGGGACTACCGGGAGACGGTGCCGCGGATGCGTCAACAGGACTGCCTGCGCCATGTGGTGGTGCTCGCCGACAGCGCCCCGGAGGGCGCCATCACCTGGCAGCAACTGCTGGCCATGGCCAGCGGGGAATTCACCCGCTCCGCGGCCCGCGCCGATGACCTGGCGCTGCTGATCTACACCTCGGGCACCACCGGCAGACCCAAGGGGGTGCAGCATACCCACAACACCCTGCTCAGTGAGTGCCGCGCGAGCCCCGCCTTCCTGGGGGAGGCCATCACCAGCACCATCCTCAACCCCTGGCCCTACGGCCATATTGCCTCCATCATTCCCTATGTCCGCTTTTGGTCGGAGGGTGTCAGCGTGGTGATGACCGACCGCTGGGAGGCCGACGCCGTTGCCCGCCTGGTCAAACAGCACCAGGTGGGCACCACCTCCGGGGTGCCCTATTTTCTCAGTTCCCTGGTGGAGGCCGCCGACACCCAGGGCATAGATATCAGTCCCCTCAAGAATTACGGCACTGGCGCCACCAATGTGCCAACCGAGCTGGTGCGCCTGTGCACCGAGCGGGGCATGTTCTGCTACCGCATGTACGGCTCCACCGAGCATCCCACCTCCACCTCGGGCCAGGTGGGGGACCCGGTGGAAAAGTGCATCACCACCGACGGCCGCGCCCTGCCCGGGTGTGAGGTCAGGATCATCGACGAAGCGGAAAATGTCCTGCCGGTGGGGGAGGAGGGTGAAGTGGTGGTGATCGGCCCCGAGCAGTTTATCGGCTACCACAACCCGGAGCAGAACCGCACCGCCTTCACCGCCGACGGCTGGTTCAAGACCGGGGATATCGGCCGCCTGGACGGGGACGGCTACCTGACCATCACCGACCGCAAGAAGGACATCATCATCCGCGGCGGCGAAAACATCAGCTCCCGGGAAGTGGAGGAGCGCCTGCTCAGTCACCCCAGGGTGATTGCCGCCGCCGCCGTGGCCTACCCGGACGTGAAGCTGGGGGAAAAAATCTGTGTGTTCCTCGAGCTGAGGGGCGCGGAGCCCTTTGCCCTGGAAGATATTGCCCGCCACTTCGAGGCCCAGCAGATTGCCCGCCAGAAGACCCCGGAGCACCTGCGCATCATCGACGAGTTGCCGCGCACCGCCACCGGCAAGGTCAACAAGCAGGTGCTGCGGGAACGGCTGCGGGCAGAGGGTTGAAAAGCGCTTCGCGGGGCCTGCCAAGGGTGGCGAAGCAGTCTCAATACCTATAAATTTCAATAGGTTGTGAGATTGCTTCGCCGCTGCACGCCTCGCAATGACAACTAATCAGCGATTCCTCGGCTTGATTGGCGATTGGTGGAGCACCATTACTGAATCGTTACCAGGCTTTTACAGGTACGAGAGAACAACAGCAAGGAACACCCTATGAAATCCCTGAAGATACTGGCCCTGGCCGCGGCGCTCGCCGGCTGTGGCGCCGATCAGCCCGAGGCTCCCCCCGCACCACCGGCGGAGGGAGGTGATGTTTCAACACCTGTCGTCGAGGAGGCGGCCATGAAGATTCCCCCAGCCACCGGCATGCGCTTGCCAGCGGAAATCAAACCCCTTGTCGGCGGCAGCCGCGGCTGGCCCTTTGGCGCGCCGGCAGCGGACCTGGACGCCCTGGGCTATGAACTCGAGGAGTTTCAGATTTCCGGCACCGCCCAGTCCTACCGGGCAGTGCCGGGCACTGTCCCGGGGCGGGACGGGGTGTGGCAGGCGGAAGCCGCCAGCGAGGCGCCCTACACCACCAGGCTCTATGTGGTGCGGCCGAAAAATCCCGAGGATTCCAACGGCGTGCTGGTGCTCAACTGGCAGAATGTCACCTACAACCTCGATGTGGGTTTCCCCTCCGGCGACGAAATTTTCCGCGGTTATACCTGGGTCGGAGTGACCGCCCAGAAAATCGGCGTCGACGGGATGCCGGGCCAGACACCGGCCCTCAGCACCTGGGATCCGCAGCGCTACGGCGCCCTGAGCCATCCCGGAGATGCCTATTCCTACGATATCTTTGCCCAGGCCGGGCGCCTGCTGCTGGATCCCAAGCGCAACCAGCGGCTGCTGGGGGGGCTCAAGCCGGTCACCCTGATCGCCACCGGCGGGTCCCAGTCGGCGATGCGCCTGGCCTCCTATATCAATATCGCCCAGCCCCACGACCAGCTGTTCGACGGGTTCTTGCTCACCGTTCACTGGGGGTTGGCGCCGCCCCTCGCGGAAGTCAGCCTGAGGGAACAGTTTGCCCCCGCGGGGGATGGCACCTATGCCGCCACCGCCAGCATCAATGATCGCGGCGATGTGCCCATCCTGGAGCTCAACACCGAGACCGAAGTGCTCCACAATTACCCGGTGCGGCGGGCCAATTCCGACACCTACCGCTACTGGGAGATCGCCGGTGCCGGCCACGGCGACCGGGGGCAGCAGGAGGACTTCGCCGCGGTGATGCGCCGGGATCTGGGGGCGCCCCCAGGTGCCAGCGCCACCGCCAACACTGTGCGCTGGGACTATGTCAAGGATGCGGCCCTGCGCCAGATGGTGCGCTGGGTGAGGGAGGGCGGCGCGCCGCCGGTGTTTCCCCCCATCCAGGTGACAGAATCTGAGCCCGGCAAATTGACGGTGGTGCGGGATGAGCTGGGCAATGCCCTGGGGGGCATCAGGCTGCCGGAGATCGCCGCAGCCACCGGGGTACACCTGGGCTCCGATCCCACCGTCGACCCGCTGCTGGCCCTGTATGGCAAGTCCACCCCCTTCAGCGAGGAGGAGATGCTCAGGGTGCACGGCTCGCGGGAGGGTTTTCTCGCCAGCTGGGATAAAGCGGTGGCGGATCTGCTGGCCGCCGAGCTGATGCTGGCCAGTGAGGCGGAGACCGCCCGCGCCCGGGGCCGCCAGGCGTGGCCCCAATAGGATGGGTGCGTTGCTATTTATTCCTGAGTTTGGCCAATCCCGCCCCCGCTAGGGTTGAAACCTGTTGGTATCGAAACATCGACCTACGCAAAACCGTTGCCATCGTGATGTTTCGATACCAACAGGTTTCATCGCTAGATCAGTGAAACAGGCGCGCAACCAGTACTGGAATCGCCGTTTCCACCCTGAGAATACGGGGCCCCAGAGTGACCGGGGCAAAACCGCACTCCCGCAGCTTGTCGATCTCATAGGGAATGAATCCGCCCTCCGGGCCAATGGCCAGGGTGGTGGCCTGGTGGATCCCCGCCGGGCAGGGCTGGTCGCCATAGGGGTGAGCCACCAGGGCCAGGGTGTCGGCTGCCAGGGCGGGCAGCTGGTCCTCCACGAAGGGCTTGAACAGCTGGTGCAGATGCACCTGGGGAAAGACGGTGTCCGCCGCCTGCTCCAGGCCCAGCCACAACTGCTCCCTGATGGCGTCCGCCGCCAACCAGGGGGTGCCCCAGAAGCTTTTGTCCACCCGATAGCTGTTGATCAGGTGCAGTGTCTTGACCCCCAGGCTGGCGGTGGTTTGCAGGATTCTGCGCATCATCTTGGGCCGCGGCAGGGCGAGGACCATTGTCAGGGGCAGGGGAGGGGGCGGCTGGCGATCCAGAACCACCTCCAGCCTGGCAGCCTGGTTATCCATCTGGAGCACAGTGGCGCTGCCCAGCAGGCCGTCGATGGCGCCAACCCTGAGGGTGTCGCCGGGTTTGGCCCTGAGGGTTTGCTGCAGATGCAGGTGCTGGCGGCCGGAGATGGTCAGGGTGCCGTCGTCGTTGCGCTGGTTGGCGTCGAAAAGCAGCAGGTTCACGGGGGTGTCTCGGCGAGGAATGGCAGGCCATAGTATACGGACCTGTTGTCGAGTTTCACTGCTTCGGGGGCCTGGCACCTCAACAGCCTGTTAAATCCCCCTGGCCAAGGGTGTAAGATAACCCCCTCGCTTTAGCCACTACCCATCACCTACAGACAGTCTGGAGTTCCCATGGCCAACCCCTCGCCGGGTCTGCACAACGTCAAACACATCGTCGCCGTCGCTTCGGGCAAGGGCGGCGTTGGCAAATCCACCACCGCCGTCAACCTGGCCCTGGCCCTGGCGGCCCTGGGCAAATCCGTGGGCTTGCTGGATGCCGATATCTACGGCCCCAGCCAGGCCAAAATGCTGGGTCTGGACGATGGCGCCCGCCCCGACGTGGTCGATCAAAAGTACATGAAGCCCCTGCGCTATCGCGGCATCGTGTCCATGAGCATGGGCTACCTGGCCACCGAGAGCACCCCCATGGTGTGGCGCGGCCCCATGGCGGGCGGCGCCCTGATCCAGATGCTGGAGCAAACCCTGTGGGGAGACCTTGATGTACTGGTGGTGGACATGCCGCCGGGCACCGGGGATATCCAGCTCACCCTGGCCCAGAAGGCGCCGGTGTCCGGCGCGGTGATCGTCACCACCCCCCAGGACATCGCCCTGCTGGATGCCCGCAAGGGCATCGAGATGTTCCGCAAGGTGAAGATCCCGGTGTTGGGCATTATCGAAAATATGGCGGTCCATATCTGCTCCAACTGTGGCCACGCCGAGCATATCTTTGGCGAAGGTGGCGGCGAGAGCGTGGCCGCCGAGTACGGCACCGTGCTGCTGGGGGCCTTGCCCCTGGACAAGCGCATCCGGGAGGAGACCGACAGTGGCACGCCCACGGTGATCAAGTCCCCCGACAGCGATATCGCCGCCATGTACCGGGATATCGCCGACAAGGTGCTGGTGGCCCTGGAGTCGGTGGACACCTCGGGGCCGGCTATCGAGATTGAGTGAGGTTGGGGTGCCAGCGCTGTTCGCCTGCAGGAGCTCACTCTGTGAGCGAACGATGGCGGCGCCCAACCGGCTATGGGCACATCGGCCACCCCATTCGCCCGGAGACCGGGCTCCTACGCAATGCCCCAAACCCGGAGGCCCCTGCAGGAGCTCACTCTGTGAGCGAACGATGGTGGCAGCCAACCGGCTATGGGCACATCGCCCACCCCATTCGCCCGAAGACCGGGCTCCTACGCAATGCCCCAAACCCGGAGGCCCCTGCAGGAGCTCACTCTGTGAGCGAACGATGGCGGCAGCCAACCGGCCATGGGCACATCGGCCACCCCCGATGGCCCGGAGACCGGGCTCCTGCGCAATTCCCCCAAGCCTGGGCCGGTTCTCCGTAGGAGCTCACTCTGTGAGCGAACGATGGTGGCACCCAATGGCCCGGTGGCTCCTAACCCTGAGCCATGCCACCAACCACAACAGGAGCGTTAGACATCCGGCGCCCGACGAACATGTGAGAGCACCAGATTATGGACAGTTTCCAAACCGCCATCGCCACCTATCGCCAGGCCGCCCGCGCTGCCGTTTCCGCTATCGATGACGGGGAGTTCGTGTGGTGCCACTCCATGGCCGCCACCCCCTATGTGCTCCTCGGCGGGCTCGCCGAGCACGCCCGGGAGCGGCGGGACATCCAGCTGATGCAGCTGCACACCGAGCACTCGGAAATACTCGCCGCCCCCGAACTGGACGGCCATATCAAAAGCCGCTGCTTCTTTGTCAGTGGCTCAACCCGCAAATCGGTCAACGCGGGGCGCGACGAGTTTGTACCCATCTTCCTCTCCGAAATTCCCAAGCTGTTCCGCCGGGGGGAGCAGAAAGTCCACACCGCGCTGATTCAGGTGTCGCCGCCGGACGCCCACGGCAACTGCTCCCTGGGCATCTCGGTGGAGGCCACCCGCGCCGCGGTGCAGATGGCGGATCGGGTGATCGCCCAGATCAATCCCAATATGCCCAGGGTTCACGGCGATGGCTTTGTCCCCTACAAGCGTTTTGACGCGGTGCTGGAAGCGGACTCGCCGCTGCCGGAGGCGCCCGACCACGCCCCGGGGGAGCTGGAGCAGCGCATCGGCCAGTATGCCGCCTCCCTGATTCGCGACGGGGACTGCCTGCAGATGGGCATTGGCGATATTCCCAACGCGGTGCTGGACTGCCTCGGCGACCGCCGGGATCTGGGGGTTCACACCGAAATGTTTTCCGACGGCCTGCTGCGGCTCTATGAGACCGGCGCCATCACCAACACCCGCAAGCGCAAGTTTCCCGGCTGCATTGTCAGCACCTTTGTGCTCGGCAGCCGCAGGGTCTACGATTTTTGCGACGACAACCCGGAGGTGGTGCTGCTGGATGTGGAGTATGTCAACGATACCCAGGTGATTCGCCAGAACCCCAACGTGGTGGCCATCAACAGCGCCCTGCAGGTGGATGTCACCGGCCAGGTGTGCGCGGACTCCATCGGCACCCAGATCTACTCCGGGGTGGGCGGCCAGGTGGATTTCCTTCGCGGTTCGGCCCTGTCGGAAGGGGGCCGGGGGATTATCGCCATGCCCGCCACCGCAGCGGGCGGCAAGGTTTCCCGCATTGTCCCCACCCTGGCCCCGGGGGCTGGAGTGGTCACCACCCGCGCCCACACCCAGTATGTGATCACCGAATACGGCATTGCCAATTTGCGCGGCAAGTCCCTGCGGGAGCGCGCCCAGGCCCTGATTGCCATCGCCGCCCCCCAGTTCCGCCAGCAGCTGTGCGAAGAGGTCAACCGGCTGTGGAAGTGGAATATTTGTGTTTGAAGGGCGAACTACAGTTCGCATTTTAAAGTTCACAGTTTGCAGATCAGGATGAAAAAAATGTCTGAAGTCCTTCGCAGCGACCACGGCGACTGTGCCGTGTTGACCCTCAATCGCCCGGACCAGCTCAACACCATCAATACCGCCCTGGTGGATGCCCTGGAGCGGGAGCTGGATATCCTGACCACAGACGCCACCCGGGGGGTGCTGCTGACCGGCAGCGGCCGCGCCTTTTGCGTGGGTACCGACCTCAAGGAAAACCACGGCGACAACGACGCCTGGTTGGCGCGGATTCACGCTCTGGTGGAGCGGCTCTACCACTTCCCCAAGCCCCTGGTGGCGGCCATCAATGGCCTGGCCCTGGGGGGTGGTTTGGAATTTGCCAGCGCCTGCCTGTTCCGGGTGGCGGTCAGCTCGGCAAAGCTGGGGTTGCCGGAGGTCAAGCTGAGCCTGATCCCGTCCTACGGCGGCACCCAGTTGATCAGCCGCCTGATCGGTGAAAACCGGGCCCTGGAGCTGATGCTCGGCGGCGACCCCATCACCGCCGCCGAGGCCAGGGAGATCGGCCTGGTGAACCTGGTGGTGGCCGAGGGCGGCGACCTGGTGACCGAGGCCCTGGCCTATCTGGGCAGGTTTTCCCGCCACAGCAGGGTAGCCGTGGCCAGCATTCGCCGGGCTGTCAGCGAGGGCGCCGCCCTCGACCACCGGGAAGCCCTGAAGCTGGAAGCCAGGCTGGCGGCGGAAATCGGCCACAGCGCGGACGCCGCCGAAGGTGTGGCCGCCTTTCTCGAAAAGCGCAAGCCGGTGTGGCGGGATCGTTGATGCCACAACGTCGGATAGCGCAAGAGCTGTGGTTGAATGGCCCACTGGTTCTGAAACTCGAAAGTTGCGCATTATCCCAATGGTGACAATTTTGCGTAGGTCGGTTTTGGCCAACGCACTCGCTGCGCTCGCGGGCCACGCTGAGGCGCAGCCGTAAACCGACGGGGAATGTCGCCAAGCCGACGCGGTTCTTGGATAACACTTCGCTCAGCGTGGCCCGCGAAGCGCCGCGGCCAACCCAACCTGCGCGCTAATTCCTGGACCGGTCTCACTGTGGCGCTTTATTTGCTACTCTGGAACAGGGTTGACCAATCAAACCGCGATTTCCGGGAAAGCTCATGAGCAAACTCAACAGCACCGTCGCCACAGTTACCCAGCGGATTATGGACCGCAGCAGGGCCAGCAGGGAGGCCTACCTGGGCCAGATTGGCGACTACAGGGACCAGCGGCCGGACCGGGGCCAGCTCGGTTGCAGCAACCTCGCCCACGGCTTTGCCGCCTGCGAGGGGGACGACAAGTCCCGCATCCGCATGATCAATGCCGCCAATATTGGCATTGTCACCGCCTACAATGACATGCTCTCCGCCCACCAGCCCTACGCCAGCTATCCGCAGGCCATCAAGGCCTATGTGCGGGAAATGAACTGCACCGCCCAGGTGGCCGGCGGGGTGCCCGCCATGTGCGACGGGGTTACCCAGGGCCAGGCGGGGATGGAGCTCAGCCTGTTCAGTCGCGACGTTATCGCCCAGGCCACCGCCGTCGCCCTGTCCCACCAGATGTTCGACGGCGTGGTGTGCCTGGGTATCTGCGACAAAATCGTCCCCGGGCTGTTGATTGGCGCCCTGCGCTTTGGCCACATTCCCATGCTGTTTATTCCCGCCGGTCCCATGCCCTCGGGAATCGCCAATAGTGAGAAGGCCCGCGTCCGCCAGTTGTATGCCGAGGGCAAGGCCGGCCGTGAGGAACTGCTGGCCGCCGAGGCCGCCTCCTACCACAGCCCCGGAACCTGTACCTTCTACGGCACCGCCAACAGCAACCAGGTGTTGATGGAGGCCATGGGGCTGCAGTTGCCCGGGGGCTCCTTCGTCAATCCCGGCACCCCCCTGCGGGACGCCCTGACTCGGGAGGCGGCGCACCATATCACCCGTATCTCCGCCTTCGGCAGCGACCCCCGGCCCCTGGCGGAGGTGGTGGACGAGCGCTCCTTCGTCAACGCCACCGTAGCCCTGCTGGCCTCCGGGGGCTCCACCAACCACAGTATCCACCTGATCGCCATGGCCCGCGCCGCTGGGGTGATCCTCAACTGGGACGACTTCGACGCCCTGTCCTCGGCGGTGCCCCTGCTGGCCAGGGTGTACCCCAACGGCCAGGCGGATGTCAACCACTTCCACGCCGCCGGGGGCACCGGGCTGCTGTTCCGCGAGCTTCTCGACAACGGGTTGATGCACGGGGATGCCCGCTCGGTGTGGGGCGCCAGCATTGCCGACTACACCCGCGAGCCCGCGCTGGAGGACGGCGCCCTGGGTTGGCGTCCGGGGGCGGGGGCAAGCCTGGACCCCACGGTGCTCACCGGGGTCGCCGAGCCCTTCGATATGGAGGGCGGCCTGCGCCTGATCCAGGGCAATCTGGGGCGCGGGGTGATCAAGATTTCCGCGGTGGCCGACGAGCACCGAGTGGTGGCGGCCCCCGCCGTGGTGGTCGCCAGCCAGGAGGCGATGAAGGCCAGGTTCGACGCCGGGGAGCTGGACCGGGACTGCGTGGTGGTGGTGCGCTTCCAGGGTCCCCGGGCCAACGGCATGCCAGAGCTGCACAAACTCACCCCCTACCTGGGGGTGCTCCAGGACCGGGGTTTCAAGGTGGCCCTGGTCACCGACGGGCGCATGTCCGGCGCCTCGGGCAAGGTGCCCGCCGCCATCCATGTCAGCCCCGAGGCCGCCGCCGGCGGACCCATTGGCAAGCTGCGGGACGGCGAC
>CAZWUP010000069.1:0-11790 GCA_964637045.1 uncultured Porticoccaceae bacterium
AGGGCGCCCTTGATGAATTCGACCAGTTGACTCTTGGACAGGGCACCCACCTTGCTGGCCTCCAGTTCGCCACCCTTGAACAGCATCAGGGTGGGAATACCGCGCACACTGAACTTGGCGGCGCTCTGGGGGTTGGCATCCACATCCACCTTGCAGATCTTGACCTTGCCGTCGAATTCGTCGGCAACCTGGTCGAGGAGGGGGGCGATCATTTTGCAGGGACCACACCAGGCAGCCCAGAAGTCCACCAGCACAGGGGTGTCTGATCCAAGGACGTCACTTTCGAAGCTGGCATCGGTGACGTGAACGATTTTGTCGCTCATGAGATTCTCCGTGGTTAATGTGAAGTTTTTGACGATAGGAAGGTACAATCGCCACGATCATACCACTTAC
This sequence comes from uncultured Porticoccaceae bacterium, assembly GCA_964637045.1. GTDB lineage: Bacteria > Pseudomonadota > Gammaproteobacteria > Pseudomonadales > Porticoccaceae > CAYXXZ01. The sequence continues at coordinate 394 of CAZWUP010000069.1, forward strand.
CTTTGCCAGGTCTCAATCCGCAGAGGATATAGCAGGAGTGCCCCGGACCTTGTCCAGCCAACACATAGACCCCGAAGGCAGGCTGCTGGCCGCCATCGACCTGGGCTCCAACAGCTTCCACATGGTGGTGGCCAGGGTTGAACACGGCGAGGCCCGCCCGGTGGAGCGCCTGGCGGAAACCGTCCAGCTGGCCGCCGGGCTGACCGAGGGTGTGCTGAGCGGCGACGCCATGGCCCGCGGCCTGGCCTGTCTGGCCAGGTTTCGTCAGGCGCTGGACATCCTCACGCCGGATATCGTGCGCGTGGTGGGCACCAATTCGCTGCGGGTGGCCAGGAACGGGCGCGAGTTTCGCCGCGCCGCCGAGGCGGTCATGGGCCACCCCCTGGAGGTGATATCCGGTCGCGAGGAGGCCCGCCTGGTGTATCTGGGGGTCGCCCATACCCTGGCGGACGACGCCACCCGGCTGGTGGTGGATATCGGCGGCGGCAGCACCGAATTCATCATTGGCGAGCGCTTCGAGGCGCGGCTGATGGAGAGCCTGCACATGGGCTGTGTGTCCTACGGGGAGCGTTTCTTCGCCACCGGAGAAATCACCCGCAAGGCCTTTGACGAGGCCTATTTTGCCGCCTACAGCGAGGTGCTCAATATCCGCGGTGCCTACCGGAGGCAGGGCTGGACCGATGTGGTGGGCTCCTCCGGCACCCTGCGCTCACTGGAGTCGGTGATCGCCGCCCAGGGCTGGGCCAGTGCCGGCATCACCAGGGAAAACCTGGAAAGGCTGCGCAAGCAAATCTTCAAGTACAGCACCGTTGCCGAGTTGTGCAAGCTGGCGGGTTTGAGCGAGCGGCGGCGCAACGTCTTTGCCTCCGGCCTGGCCATCGCCTGCGCCTTTTTCGATGCCCTGGGTATCGAGGAGATGCGCACCTCCACCGGGGCCCTGCGGGAGGGCATCATCTACGACACCATAGGTCGCCTCAGTCACGAGGATGTGCGCGAGCGTTCGGTCAACGCCCTGATGCAGCGCTACACCGTGGATGAGGACAGCGCCCGCAAGGTGGAGGAAACCGCCCGCTATCTGTTTGCCAGTATTCACCACCAGTGGCAGCTGGGGGATCGCGACCTGGAGCAGCTGGTGTGGGCCTGTCGCCTTCACGAAGTCGGCCTGGCCATCTCCCACAGTGGCTTTCACAAGCACGGCCAGTACCTGGTGGAGAACAGCGACCTGCCGGGATTCTCCCGCGCCGAGCAGATCGAGCTGGGGCTGCTGATTCGCGGCCACCGGCAGAAGTTTCCCCTCGACGAACTCCGCGCCCGGGGCAATGGCCGCGGCACCCAACTGGAGCAGTTGTGCCTGCTGCTGCGTCTGGCGGTGCTGTTCAAGTATGTCGCCGCGGTGGAGGACGCCCCGGTGTTCCGCCTCATGGCACGGGAGCGCAACCTGGTGGTGACCTATCCCGGCGGCTGGCTGCAGAATCATCCCCTGACCCGCTACGCCCTGGCCCGGGAGCAGGAGTTGCTGGTCCGCAAGGGCATCGAGTTGACCCTTGAGGAGGGGTGACATGAGGCCCGTGAACCAATGACTGGAGCGACCTGAATGGATACCCTGTCCCACGCCCTGTTGGGGGCCGCCACTGGCCAGCTGGTGCTCGGCCGCAAGGCGGACAATCGGGTTCTGCTGGTGGCTGCCGGTATTGCCCTGGTGCCGGATGTCGATGTCGCCATCGGCGCCCTGCTGGGGGATGCGGCGGCGCTGACCTTTCACCGCGGCATCACCCACTCCCTGCTGTTTGCCCTGGTGGCCGGGCTGGGTCTCGGCTGGCTGCTGGCGAGGGTGAGCCGGGGCACGGATATCCGCGCCGCGCACTGGCGGCTGATGTGCTGGGCGATCCTCTTCGGTCATCTGGCGCTCGATGCCTTTACCTCCTACGGTATCCAGTTGCTGTTGCCCTTCAGCGACCACAGTTTTGCCATTGCCAGTATCTCGGTGATCGATCCGCTGTTCACCCTGCCCCTGCTGGTAACCGTGGTGGCCCTGTGCTGTCGGCGCCGGGGTCGCCTGGGGCTGGCCTGGGCGGGGGTGGTCCTGTCCACCACTTATTTGCTGGCCACCGGGGTCAACAAGGTGGTGGTCACCGGCAGGTTTGAGCAGGCCATGGCGGAACAGAACCTCGAAATGCGGCAGCTGTTCGTCAAGCCCACCATGTTCAACAATCTGCTGTGGCGGGGTATTGTCGACACCGGAGAGGGCTATGGGGTGGCTTTTTACTCCCTGATGGACGAGAGCCCGCCCGCTGACTTTGTCTTCTTCCCCCGCAACGACGAGCTGCTGGCGCCCCATCGGGACGCCCCCCTGGTGCAGGACCTGCTCAAGGTGTCCGCCAACTACTACCAGGTGGAAGAAGTCGACGGCGAGTTGTTTTTCCACGACCTGCGCTACGGCAAGAGCTTTGAGTGGTTGAAGGACGACCGCCCCCATGTGTTCAGCTATCGGCTGATTGTCGAGAGTGGCGAGGTGGTCGACCTGGAAGTCCACGGTCTCGCGGTGGACCGGGAGCGGGAGCGCCGCACGTTTCAAGCCCTGGTGAGCAGGGCGCTGGGGGAGTCCTGACTCCGACACAGGTGCGGCGCGCTGCCGAAACCCGGAATCAGCGCAACAATCCCGGCTGAATGGTCAAGCGGCGAGCAGGTCGAGCACCGTATTGAGGTGCCAAAACCCCTTTTGGGTGGTGGTCAGGCGGGTTGTTGCGGGTTCCAGTAAGCCCCGGGTCACCAGGCTGTTCCAGCCCTCGGCAACGGCGCCGAAGTCCTGGCCGGTGCGGGCCTCAAAGTGGGCCAGGGGCACGCCGTTCACCAGGCGCAGGGCATTCATGAAGAATTCCAGGGGCAGTTCATCGGCGGCCACCGCAGCGCGGCTGGCGAGGTAGTCGTGCCGCCGCGCAAGGTAGTCGGCGGGGGCCCGGGTCTTGGCGCTGCGCACGATCTGGTTGGCCTCGGGCGAGCTGATCTTGCCATGGGCTCCGGCACCGATTCCCAGGTAATCGCCAAACTCCCAATAGTTCAGATTGTGGCGGGCGCGGAGGTTGTCCCGGGCGTAGGCGGACACCTCGTACTGGGTGTAACCGCTGGCGGCAAGGAACTCGCCACCGGCATCCTGGATGTCCGCCAGCACATCCTCCGCCGGCAGTGGCGGCGGCTGCTTGTGAAACACCGTGTTGGGTTCGATGGTGAGCTGGTACCAGGACAGGTGGCTGGGGGTCATGGCGGCGGCCATCTCCAGATCCGCCAGGGCCTCGGCCACGGTCTGCCCCGGGAGGCCGTGCATCAAATCCAGGTTGAAATTCTCGAATCCCGCGGCGCGGGCGCTGCGGGCAGCGGTAACCGCGGCGGCGCGGTCGTGGATGCGGCCCAGGGCCTGCAGGTGGCGGTTGGCAAAGCTTTGAATGCCGATGGACAGGCGGTTGACCCCGGCCTGGCGGAAGCCGCGAAACCTGTCCTGCTCGAAGGTGCCCGGGTTGGCCTCCAGGGTGATTTCGATGTCGCCGGCAAAGCCTATGCGCCGCTCGGCGTGGTCGAGGATGGCGGCGATGGCGCGGGGGGAAAACAGGCTGGGGGTGCCGCCGCCGATAAAGATGGAGGTCAGCCGCCTGCCCTGCGCCAGCTCCAGATCCTGGTCCAGGTCGGCCATAAGGGCGTCCACATAGGCGTCCTCCGGCAGCTTGTCACCCCCCTGATGGGAGTTGAAATCACAGTAGGGGCATTTGCGCACGCACCAGGGAATGTGGATATAGAGGGACAGCGGGGGAAGTTGCAGCATCCCGGGTCAGAGCTTGACCCGGTGGGCCAGGGTGTCGAGCAGCAGGCGCATCGCCCGGGCGCGGTGGCTGAGGGTGTTTTTGACCTCCCGGGGCAACTCGGCGGCGGTGCAGTTCTGTTCGCGGATAAAGAACAGGGGGTCGTAGCCAAAGCCGTGGCTGCCGCTGGGCTTTTCCGCTATCCGCCCCTCCCAGGTGCCCTGGCAGATCAGGGGGGTGGGGTCCAGGTGGTGGCGCATCAACACCAGCAGGCACTGGAAGCGGGCGCCCCGCTGGGCCTCGGGAACACCGGCGAGCATCTCCAGCAGCTTGCGATTGTTGTCCGCATCCGTGGCCTTGGCGCCGGCAAAGCGCGCCGAGTAGATGCCCGGGGCGCCGTCCAGATAGTCCACCTCCAGGCCCGAGTCATCGGCAATGGCGGGCAGGCCGGTGGCCTTGGCGGCGTGGCGGGCCTTGAGGAGGGCATTCTCGACAAAGCTGAGGCCGGTCTCCTCGGCCTCACCGAGGTCGAATTCGGACAGCGGCCTGACCTTCAGGTTGCAGCTCACCAGGAGTTCCCGAAACTCCCTCAGCTTGCCCTTGTTGGCGCTGGCCAGGACCAGGGTATCCACGGTCAGTCCTTGTAGAAGGTGCGCTGGAAGCTGAAGCTGTGGGTGACGGTCGAGCCACCGGGGCGCACATTGACGGTAAAGGTGAGGGGGTCTTCATTGTCGAAATCGAAGGGCGCCAGGTAGTACACCGCGTCGCCCTCCCGAATCTCGATAAAGTTCAGTACCTGCTGGCGCGCCAGCAGGTCGTTGACGGTGCCCCCCACCAGGGCGGTTTTGCCGGATTCCGCCCCCGCGGGCACCACTGCGATATTTACCAGACCCTTGTCGGCGCCGCGGCTGATATTGTAGACACTGGCCACTTCGGGGGTGACAAAGCTGCTGTTGAAGGCGCTGAAATACACCTTGTTGTCGCCGTAGGTCTTGACGGACTTGTCGTCGGCGACGGCGCTGCCTAGGGTCAACAGCAGGCCGATCAACAGAGAGACTGGTTTCATGTGGTATTCCCCTATTTGCTCAGGTGGTAGATGGCGGTCTCACCAAAGAGATTAGGCCAGATTCCCTTCAATTGCCTCTCCGGGCTGTGGCTGGCGACAAACTCCCGGTTGAGAACGCGGATCTTGAGGTCTCGGCACAGGTCTTCGAAATCGGCTACCGTGCAGAAGTGGATGTTCGGCGTGTCGTACCACTGCCAGGGCAGCTGTTTGGTGACCGGCATGTGGCCGCGGAAACCCAGGTGGATCCGGGCGCGGAGATAGGCGAAGTTGGGGAAGGTGACCACGCACTCCTTGCCGATCCGCAGCATCTCGGCGATGGTGTGGTCGGGGCGCTTGAGGGTCTGCAGGGAGTAGGTCATCACCACGGTATCGAAACTGTCGTCGGCGAAGTGATCCAGGCCCTGGTTGATGTCGGTTTCGACAACATTCACACCCCGGGCAATACAGGCGGTAATCCCCTCGGGGTCGATCTCCAGGCCATAGCCCTCCACCCCGGGGCTCTCCTTCAGGCTGTGGAGCAGGGTGCCGTCACCACAACCCAGGTCGAGCACCCGGCTGTCGGGGCGAATCCACTGCTGGAGAATTTCCAGGTCGACCCTGAGCATCAGCGGGCACCCCCGTTGGCGATATCGTCGGCGACGCGCTGGAGATAGGTTTTGAAGACGGTCTCGTAGCGCTCGTTGGGCAGCAGAAAGGCGTCGTGGCCGAGCTCGGACTCGATTCTGGCGTAGCTCACATCCCGGTTGGCGGCCACCAGGGCGTTGACGATTTCCTCCGAGCGCTTGGCGGGGAAGCGCCAGTCACTGGAAAACGAAATCACCAGGAATTTGCTCAGGGCGTGACTGAAGGCCAGTACCGGGTCGTGGTTGTACTCCCGGGCCAGGTCGAAGTAGTCCAGCACCTTGGTCATCAGCAGATAGGTGTTGGCGTCGAAGATCTCCGAAAAGGTGTCCCCCTGGTAGCGCAGATAGCTCTCCACCTGGAATTCGATGGGGCCGTCCAGGCCCTGTTCGAAGGAGCCGGTGCGCAGTTCGCGGCCAAACCTGGTGCCCATCAGCTCGTCGGAGAGGTAGGTGACATGGCCAATCATTCGCGCCAGGGCCAGACCCCGTCGGGGCAGGGTATTGTGCCTGCCGTAGTCGCCGTCGTGAAAATCGGGGTCGGACTTGATGGCGCGGCGGGCGATTTCGTTAAAGGCGATGTTTTGGGCCGACAGCTTCATGGCGGAGGCGATCACAATACAGTGGCGGACCCGCTCCGGGTACTCCAGGGCCCAGCGCATGGCGTTCATGCCCCCGAGGCTGCCGCCGATCACCGCCGCCCACTGGCGAATGCCCAGCTTGGCCGCCAGCCGGGATTGGCTGTGGACCCAGTCCCGGGCCCGCAGGGGGGGGAAGTCCCGCCCCCAGGGCTCGCCGCTGGCGGGGTTGATGCTGCGGGGTCCGGTACTGCCGTGGCAGCCCCCCAGGTTGTTGAGGGAGACCACAAAGAAGCGCTCGGTATCTATGGGTTTGCCGGGGCCAATATAGTAGTCCCACCAGCCGGGGCGCTGGTCGTCGGCGCTGTGGTAGCCCGCGGCGTGGTGGTGACCGCTGAGGGCGTGGCAGATCAGCACCGCGTTGCTGGCGTCCCGGTTGAGTTCACCGTAGGTCTCCACCATCAGCTCGTAGCTCGGCAGCACGCGGCCGCAGGCCAGCTCGAGGGGTTCCTCGAAGCGGTGGAGCTTCGGCGTCACAATGCCGACAGAGTTGGCGGGGATGGGGTTTGGCATGGGCGGCTATTCTACATGGAAAACTCTGGTCTGACGTCAGACCCCGGACGCTCAGTGGACCGCGATAATTTTCATGATGTTGGTCTCTCCTCGTTTGCCGAAGGCGGTGCCGAAGGTCACCAGGACCTGATCCCCCGGGGCCAGCGCACCTTGAGTTCGCAGTTGGTCGATGGCGTCCTTGAGAATCTCGTTGGCATCGGTGGAGTCGATACCCTGGGGCAAGGGGAACACCCCCCGGTACATGCACATGGCGCGCAGCGCAGCCGGGTTGCGGGAGATGCCGTAGATGGTGATGCCGGAGCGGATGCGGGACATCCACAGGGGAGTGTTGCCGGTTTCCGTCAGGCACAGGATGGCCTTGAGGGACGGCAGGTGGTTGGCGGTATACATGGCGGCCATGGCGACGGCCTCGTCGGTGCGCATAAAGGTGCGGTCGAGGCGGTGGCCGGAATTGCGGGTGGCGTGCTGCTTTTCGGCGCCGACAATGATTCGCGACATGGCCTCCACCACCCGCACCGGGTGCTTGCCGGAGGCGGTCTCCGCCGACAGCATCACCGCGTCGGTGCCGTCCAGCACCGCGTTGGCGACGTCGAAGACTTCGGCCCTGGTGGGCAATGGGCTGTCGATCATGGACTCCATCATCTGAGTGGCGGTGATCACCACCCGATTGAGCTGGCGAGCGCGGAGAATCATCTGCTTCTGCACCCCGATCAGTTCGGCGTCGCCAATTTCCACCCCCAGGTCGCCCCGGGCCACCATCACCACATCCGAGGCCAGGATGATGTCGTCCAGGGCCTCGTCCGTGGCCACCGCCTCGGCGCGCTCCACCTTGGCCACGATGCGGGCAGTGCAGCCGTGGTCGAGGGCCGCCTGGCGGGCGAAGCGGATGTCGTCCCCGGAGCGCGGGAAGGAGATGGCGAGAAAGTCCAGGTTGAGGCGCGCGGCGGTTTTCATATCCTGGTAGTCCTTTGCCGTCAGTGCCGGGGCCGACAGGCCCCCTCCCCTCAGGTTGATGCCCTTGCTGGAGCTGAGGGTGCCGCCGATGGCGACCCTGGTGTGGATGCGGGTGCCCTCGATGCTGTCGATGACCAGCTCCAGGCGGCCGTCGTCCAGCAGCAGTGTCTGCCCGGGGGCGCAATCCTCCGCCAGGGTGGGATAGGTAACCCCCACCTGGTGCTGGTTCCCCGCCGCGGGGTCGAGGGCTGTGTCCAGGGTAAAGGCGTCGCCGCTGTGCAAGGTGATGGGGCCCTGGGCAAAGCTGGCGATACGGATCTTCGGCCCCTGCAAGTCGCCGAGGATGGCCACCTGCTCCCCCAGCCGGGCGGCGGCCTGGCGGATGGCGATACAGCGCAGGCGGTGGTCCTCGGCGGTACCGTGGGAGAAATTCAGGCGAAAGACATTGGCGCCGGCCTTGATCAGTGCGGCAATGGTGCTCTCGTCGGAGCTGGCGGGGCCCAGGGTGGCGATAATCTTGGTGCGCTTGTGCATGGTCGGCTTTACGTGGATGCTGGGGAAAGGGGCGACAGTGTAGCGAAAATCTGCCCTCAGGGTGGCGGGAAAGCCTCGGGCAGTGATTCCAGGTCGGCAATAAACAGGGTTTTGTGGCGGCTGCTGTGGCCGCTCACCAGGGTGACCCGGCTTTTGGCCACCCCGGCCGCCGCGGCGATAAAGCGGATCAGGTGGTCGTTGGCCCTGCCGTCCGCCGGCGGCGCGGTGATCTGAACCTTGAGCCGTCCACCGTGGAGCCCGGCGATGGCGTCCCGGGACGCCCGGGGCTGGATGTGGCAGTGCAGCCTGATGCCCTGGTCGCCGGATTCAGCGTAACTCATAGCCGGTCAAATGCCCGGCACCGCCCAGCCGGGCAGGCTGGTGGCGTTGGCGGCGTGGGTGATGAAAATCCGCAACATATTGAGCACCAGGAAAATAAAGATCGGCGACAGGTCCAGCCCCCCCAGGGAGGGGATGACCTTGCGGAAGGGCGCCATCACCGGCTCCATCAGCTGCCACAGCAGGGCGATGGCGGGATGGGGGTTGCTGGGGGCCACCCAGCTCAGGATGATTGCCGCCAACAGGCCGTAGAGATAGAAATTGATGACCATGGAGAGCATCCCCAGCAGACCCCACCACAGCACATAGAGCACATTGATCAGGGGGAAGCCGTTGAGAGAGGCGGTGAGCTGGATGGCCAGCCACTGCAGCAACAGGGCCAGCACCAGGCTGGCCATATCGAAGTTCCTCCGCGCCGGAAACAGCCGCCGCAGGGGTGCCAGCAGGGGCAGCGTGGCCCGGTGGGCGAACTGGGACACCGGGTTGTAAAAGTCGGCGTTGCTCAACTGCAACAAAAACCGCAGCAGGATGATAACCAGGTAAATGGAAGCCAGGCTCTGGACGAGAAAGGTCCCGGCGTCGCTGAAAGCATTCATTGCAAGTCCTCGCTAGCGGGAAAATTCATCGGCCATTTCCTTGGCCCGCTGGCTGGCGGCGGCCATGGCATTGTGCACCAGGTCCGGTAACCCGCCCTCGACAAAGCTCAGGATGGCCCGCTCGGTGGTGCCCCCAGGGGAGGTTACCCGGCGCCGCAGCTCGGCGGTGTCGACATCGCTGGCGGCGGCCATGGTGGCCGCCCCCAGGGCGGTCTGCAGGGTCAGCCGGCGGGCGGTGTCGGGGTCCAGGCCAAGGGCCACGCCGGCCTTCTCCATGGCCTCCATCAGCAGGAAAAAATAGGCCGGACCACTGCCGGAAAGCGCGGTGACCGCGTCGATATCCGCTTCCGCGTCCAGCCAGGCACAGGTGCCCACGGCGCTGAACACTTCGCCAACCAAGGCCCGCTGTGCTTCAGAGACCCTTGGGTTGGCGTACAGGCCGCTGGCCCCCCGGTGCACCAGGGCCGGAGTGTTGGGCATGCAGCGGACCACCGGCTGGCCAGCCCCCAGCCAGGTGCTGAGGGCGGTCAGCGGAATGCCGGCGGCGATGGACACCAGCACCTGATCCGCCGTCAGGCTGGGGGCCAGATCCTCCGCCACCCCCTTGAGGATTTGCGGCTTGACCGCCAGCACCACCACGGCGGCACCGGCGCAGACCGCGCGGTTGTCGGCGGAAGTGACAATGCCAAAGGCCTGGCTCAGCCGCTGGCGGCCGCTTTCGACGGGGTCGCTGGCGCGAATGCTGGCGGCGGGATAGCCGTTCTCCACCAGTCCACCAATCAGGCTGGTGGCCATGTTGCCGCCGCCGATAAAGGCAATAATGGGTTTGTTCAAGTGTGCTCCAATGGTGGGTCTGTGGTTGCCCGGCCTCGGGAGCCGGGGTTGTTCAGAGATGTCTGTCGCGGGCGCCGAAGATGGCGGTACCCACCCTGACCAGGGTTGCGCCTTCGGCGATGGCCGCCGCCAAATCTCCGGACATGCCCATGGACAGGGTATCCAGCTCCGCCAGCTCGGGGGCGAGGCCCCTAAGGGTAGCAAGCAGCTGGCGCAAACGAAAGAAGGGCAGCCGCTGTTTTTCCGCGGTGGTGGCGGGCTCGGGGATGGCCATCAGCCCCCGCAGGCGCAACCCGGGCAGTGCCGCCACCCGCAGCGCCAGCTCCGCCACCTGCTCCGGGGGAACCCCAGACTTGCTCGGCTCGTTGTCGATATTGACCTGGAGGCAGATGTTCAGCGGCGGCAGGTGGCCGGGGCGCTGGTCGCTGAGGCGGCGGGCGATCTTTTCCCGATCCACGCTGTGGACCCAGGAAAAGTGCTCGGCAATGGCGCGGGTCTTGTTGGACTGGATGGGGCCGATGAAATGCCACTCGATGTCCAGATCCGTCAGTCCGGCCATCTTGTCCAGGGCTTCCTGCAGGTAGTTCTCGCCGAAGCGGCGCAACCCGGCCCCCCAGGCTTCGCGGATGGCTTCCGCGCTGCAGGTCTTGGATACCGCCAACAGCTGTATCTCGTCGCCACGGCGGCCGCAGGTTTCGGCAATTTGCCCTATTTGTTGCAGAAGCTGGTTGATGTTCTGGGTGATATTGGGCATATACTTGCCATCGGCGATTATATTTACGAAAGACACTGAGACACGGGATTCAGGAATGGATATAACGGAATTGCTCGCATTCAGCGTAAAACAGGGGGCGTCAGATCTCCACTTGTCCGCCGGTTTGCCACCCATGATCCGTATCGACGGCGATATCCGGCGCATCAACCTGCCGCCCATGGAGCACAAGGAAGTGCACAGTTTGATTTACGAGATCATGAATGACAAGCAGCGCCGCGACTACGAGGAGTTTCTGGAAACGGATTTCTCCTTCGAGGTTCCCGGCGTGGCCCGCTTCCGGGTCAATGCCTTCAACCAGAACCGGGGTGCGGGGGGGGTGTTCCGCACCATTCCCTCCCGGGTGCTGTCCATGGAGGACCTGGGCCTGGGGGGCATCTTCAAGGATATCTGCATGTTGCCCCGGGGCCTGGTGCTGGTCACCGGGCCCACCGGCTCGGGCAAGAGCACCACCCTGGCGGCGATGGTCGACTACGTCAACCAGAATCGCTACCAGCATGTGCTGACCATCGAAGACCCCATCGAATTTGTGCACGAGAGCAAGAAGTGTCTGATCAACCAGCGGGAGGTGCACCGGGATACCCACGGCTTCAACGAGGCCCTGCGCTCGGCGCTGCGGGAAGACCCGGACATCATTCTGGTGGGGGAGATGCGGGATCTGGAAACCATTCGCCTGGCCCTCACCGCGGCGGAAACCGGCCACCTGGTGTTCGGCACCCTGCACACCACCTCGGCGGCGA
>CAZWUP010000070.1:0-11669 GCA_964637045.1 uncultured Porticoccaceae bacterium
GTCACGGCAACTCGTACAGGTGCTTTCACAGGCTTTCTCCACGCGAGGGGTTAAGGGAAGTCAGGGGGGGCATTATACGGAATTGCGCCGATTTTTCACCCATTTGGCGACGGCGGTCAACGGGGCGCCACCACGGCGGCGGCCGGGGGGCGGTTACCTGGATTCGCGCGCCGTCAGGTAGCGGCTGGCCAGGGAACTGTAGAGATTTTCCCTGAACGCCGGGCTTGAGGAATCCAGCTCGGCAATGATCTCCACCAGGTGTTCGTTGTCCTCCCTGCCCTGCCAGGTCTTGGCGTAGTGCCCCTCCTGGTAGCCGTTGTCCTGGCGGAATACATTGAGCACATTTTTGCCCATGTAGCGCACATAGAGTTCGTCAAAGTCGAGCTCTACGGCAGCCATCAAGCGGGCGAACAGCGGCACGCTGAAACCCTTGCTGTGCAGGGTATGCAGGGTGAACTCCTCGAGGGTTTCGCGAAACTCCCCATTCCCGGATGCCGCCGAAAGGGCGCCGCCAATGTCCGCCGCCACCTGGGGGTTGCCCCTGCCACTGAGCATTTCGATGCTGAGACCGAAGTGCCAGATGTCCACCAGCTCCAGACGCACCTGATCCACATCCGGGCGCTGCTTCTTCCACCACTTCCAGCCGTAGTGCTCCATCAACTCGGCGCACTCGGTCCAAATCGCCCGGTACCACGGAAAATTCTGCTCCCGCCACTGGGGGTGAACCCTGGTGTTCATGGCGTCCTGCATCTCGAGCATGGCGATGAGCTGGGGTAGCACTGGGGCCTCCACCGGGGTCAGGCCCGGACAAACATGTTGCTGACCTTTTCCCGGCCGATACTGGTTTCCGGGCCGTGGCCGGTGACCACCTCGGCATCGTCATCCAGGCTGTACAGCCGTTCGCGAATGGACTTGACGATTTGCTCAAAATCCCCGCGGGGGAAATCCGTGCGCCCGATACTGCCCTGGAACAGGGTATCGCCAGCGATCAGCAACTTGGCGTCGGCAAACCAGAAGCAGCTGGACCCCGGCGTATGGCCGGGGGTGTGCATGACGACGCCACCACAGCAATCCAGGCCTTGGTCGTCCTTCAGGTAGTGGTCTGGGTCCGGCAGGCTGATGGGGGGCAGGCCAAACAGGCGGCACTGGTTGGCGCAGTCGGTCCACAGGAACATGTCCTCCTGGTGGAGATGGATGGGGGCGCCGGTGGCGGCGCGGATCTCCCCGGCGGCGAGGATATGATCCAGGTGGGCGTGGGTGTGGACAATGGCCACCACCTGCAGGTTCATCTCCCTCAGGGTTTGCAGAATCAACTCCGCATTGCCGCCCGGATCCACCAGAATCGCCTTGCCGGTGAGGGTGTCGCCGATAATAGTACAGTTGCACTGGAGGGGCCCCACGGGGAAGCTGCGACGCACGATGCGGTCTGTGTCCTGGTTTGCCATGATGGTGTTGTGGTCCTCAAAAAAGTTGAATTGTAGCACAGGGCAGCGGCCTCACTGGCGGCGTCGCCTGTCGCCAGGAGAGCGTCCGGCTTTCAAAGCTGAAACAGCCGATGAAAATTGGCGGTGGTGGCCTCCGCCACCCGCTCCAGTGGCAACTTCTTGATCTCCGAAACTTTTTTGGCCACTTCCAGGACATGGCCCGGCACATTGGGCTGGCCGCGGTAGGGCACCGGCGCCAACCAGGGCGCGTCGGTCTCCACCAGCATCCTGTCCAGCGGGACATAGCTCACCACTTCTCTCAGCTCGGCGGCGTTGCGGAAGGTGATGATGCCGGAAAACGAAATGTAGTAATTGAGATCCAGCGCGGCCCTGGCCATTTCCCGGGTTTCGGTAAAGCAGTGAAGCACCCCGCCCCGCTCCCGACAGCCGTACTCTTCGATCAGTGCCAGGGTGTCGTCCCGGGCGTCACGGGTATGGACCACCACGGGTACAGCGGCGGCTCTGCCCGCCCGGAGATGGTTGATGAAACTGTCCCGCTGCCAGGATGCGGACTCGGGAGCATAGTGGTAGTCGAGGCCGGTCTCGCCGATGGCGACGACTTTCGGGTGGCGGGCAAGGGAAACCAGCTCGTCCACCCCGGGGGCGGCGATGGCCAGATCCTGGAGGGGGTGAGCGCCCACGGAGACAAAAATATCCGCGTGCTCGGCGGCCAGCGCGATCAGCTTCGCCGATGAGGTCAGGTCGACGCCGATGGCGAGGAAGGCGGACACCCCCCTGCCCCTGGCGCTGGCCAGCACGGCATCGAGATCGACGGCGTCACCGAAGAGGTCGAGACGGTCCAGATGGCAGTGGGAGTCGACCAGCATTAGAGGGTGTAGGTGGCCTTGTCGGTATTGAGCAAGCCCGCCAGCTGGGTTTCGATCTTGGCCACCAGCTGGGCATTTTCCTCACTGAATTGAATACCTATGCCCTGCTTGCGGTTGGTTACCACCCCGAGGGGAGTGATCCACACCACCTTGCCGGTGAGCGGGTATTTATCCGCTTCGTCGAGCAATTCGAGCACCACGAAGACCTCGTCCCCCAATTGATACTGGCGCTTGGTGGGAATAAAGAGGCCACCGTGATTCACGAAGGGCATATAGCACTCGTAAAGTTCCGCGGTGTCGCTGATGGTGACATTGAGAATAGCACTGCGCAGTCCGCCAAGGCCTTTCATGGATGAGTCTGTCCCCCGCTGCGGGTTTGGTTGTGGTGCAAGTCTAGCACCGACTTCCAGTCCATCAACAGCTCTTCCCACACCAGCTGGGGATTGGGGTTGGCGGAACTGTGCAGCCGCTGGCGCACCCTGTTGAGGCGGTCGAGAAAGCGAAACATCAGCCGCTGCACTTCCGCCAGGGCCTGGGGCAGGGCTTTGATTCTGCCGTACACCAGGTACTGGAACCATTCGCCGGCATAGTCCCGGGGCAGTCCCTGGAGAACCTTGGCGGCATCCAGCACCGGCACCCTGCCGGCCTCCAGGGCCCCCAGGGTATCGTTGAACAGTTGCAGCTGAGCGCCGAGTTCGCTATCGAGCAGACTCAGGGCCCGCAGGGGGCGACCGCCGGAGAGGGCCATGGCCCGCTCCACATCCCCCTCCCGCCCCCGCAGCCAGTCACTCACCGCTTCCCTCGGCGGCAGGGGGAAACCCAGGATGCGGCAGCGGCTGCGAATGGTGGGCAGGACCAACCCCGGCTGGTGGACCACCAGGATCAGAACAATACCCCGCCCGGGCTCCTCCAGGGTTTTCAGGAAGGCATTGGCGGCATTGGCGTTCATGGCCTCCGCCGGGGCGAGCACCACCGCCCGGCGCTCTCCCAGGGACGGGGTGCGGGTGGCAAACTCACTGAGCTGGCGAACCTGGTCCACCTTGATGGCCTTGCCCTCTTCCGCCGGCTCCACCAGAGCGAAATCCGGGTGACTGCCGGCGGCAAACAGATGACAGGACTTGCACCCGCCACAGGGCAGTCCAGCCACTGGCCCGGCACAGAGCAACCGCTGGGCAAAGGTCATCGCGAAGCGGCGTTTGCCGATCTCCCCGGGACCGGCGAGCAGCAGGCCGTGGGGCAGCCGGTCGGCGGCCACCAACTCCGTGAGTTGGTGCCAGTGGTCCCGCTGCCAGGGGTAGATATGGGTGTCGACGGTCATTGGCAAGCTCCGGCAAAGGTCCGCTGGAACACCTGGGCAATGGCCAGTTGCACCCGATCCAGGGGCTGGGATGCGTCCACCACCGCATAGCGTCGGGGATCCCGGGCGGCCAGCTCCAAATAGGTTTGGCGAACCCGCTGAAAAAAATCCGCCGCCTCCACCTCAAAGCGGTCCAGGCGTCCGCGCTCGCTGGCGCGGCTCATACCCTGGCTGGGATCGAGGTCAAGCACCAGGGTCAGATCCGGGCGCAGATCCCCCTGCACATAATCCTCCAGGGCGGCCACCCGCTCCAGGCCCAGTTGGCGGCCACCCCCCTGATAGGCGTAGGTGGCGTCGGTGAAGCGGTCGCAGAGAACCCAAGTGCCCCGGGCCAGGGCGGGCTTGATCACCCGGGCGAGGTGTTGGGCGCGGGCGGCAAAAATCAGCAACAGCTCGGCGGTTGCATCCAGGTCTTCGTCCTGATGCTCCAGCAGCAGGGTGCGGATTTTTTCCCCGTAGGGGGTACCCCCGGGCTCGCGGGTGGCGATGTAGGGAATGCCCCGCTGCTCGAGCCAGCCCTTGATAAAGCCGATATTGGTGGTTTTGCCCACCCCTTCTCCGCCTTCGATGGTGATAAATTTTCCAGTCATGGCACCCTCCTGGCTGCCCCGCCCTAGCGGGGCGACGAGCGGTAATCCTCGGCCCGGCGCAACTGGTACTGGCGCACGGCCCTGTTGTGCTCCTCCAGGGTCGCCGAAAACACATGGCTGCCGTCGCCGCGGGCGACAAAATACAGTGCAGTCCCGTCCTCCGGATGGAGCGCCGCACGGATGGCGTCGCGCCCCGGATTGGTAATTGGCGACGGCGGCAAGCCGCGGATGAAATAGGTATTGAAGGGGTTCTCCTCCCGCAGGTGGGTGCGGGTCAGGTTGCCGTCGAAGCTCTCGCCAAGACCATAGATGACCGTGGGGTCGGTTTGCAACTTCATTCCCAGCTGCAGGCGGCGGGCAAAGACCCCGGCGATGACGCCGCGTTCGGCGGGATCCCCGGTCTCCTTTTCGATGATGGAAGCCAGAATCAAGGCCTCGTAGGGGGTGTCGATGGGCAGGTCCGGGCCGCGCCGCTGCCACTCCTCCGCCAGCACCGCGGTCATCGCGGCGTGGGCCTGACGGAGAATCGCAAGACCGTCGTCGCGACCGCTGAAGGTGTAGGTATCGGGGAAAAACCAGCCCTCCAAAGTCTCTCCCTGGGGTGGCCTGAATTCGGCGGCAACGGTGGCCAGGTCCAGTTCAGGCTTGTCTTGCAGCCGGTCGTGGCCGTTGATAATGGCCAGCCACTCGCGAAGGGAGCGGCCCTCCGGAAAGGTGATGCGGAAGCGGATCACATCTCCCGCCACCAGTTTGTCCAGCAGCTGGCGGAAGGTGTCTCCCGGGCTGAGCTGGTAGTCTCCCGCCATGATCTGCCGGATACCTGCCACGCGGGCATGGACCAGCACCGGATAGGGACTGGAAATGACTCCATCGGCGGCCAGCTGGCGAGTCAGGGCGCTGAGGGAACCGCCGGACTCCACCTGAAGCACCCGGCCTTCGGGGGCAATCGCCAGGGGAGTATCCAGGCTGACCTGAACCCAGAAGCGGGCGGACGCCAGCAGCGCCAACACGGCGACCACCAGGACAACAACGGCAAGGCTCAGGCGGCGAAGCAAGGATAGGCCTCCTCGAGGCGGGCGCCGACACTCTGGGTTTGCGCGTGGTTGCTCCAGGTGGCGCTATCGTCCACGGCGGCAACGGCCTGGATACCGGTCACGGAATTACAGATAAACACCTCCTCGGCGGCGAACAATTGCTCCAGACTAACCCTGGCGATCTCCACAGTGAGCCCCAGGGCGGGCATGATCTCCTCCAAAAGCACGGCGCGCAATACCCCGGCGACCCCGCACAGACTGAGGTCGGGGGTGAGCCACCAGCCGCGATGGCGGAGGAAGATATTGTGGCTCAGGGCCTCGATAACATTGCCGCGGCAGTCCAACAGCAGCCCCTGGCACCCCGGATCCAGCTCGGCGGCGGCGAGCACCTGATCGAGCCGGTTGAGATGCTTGATTCCCGCCAGCCGGTGATTGTGGGGCAGTGCGTAGCGGCAGACCTGCAATTTGACCACTTCCCGAGGGCCCGGCGGGGGAAACCACTGGATCAACAGGGTGGGCAGCGGATGGCCCGACATCCGGTAACCCCGCTCACCGACCCCGGCGGTCACCGTCAGTTTGACCACCCCCTGGGGGGGAAAGTTTGCCAGGGCCGTGTCCAGCGCCAGCCGCAGCCGCTCACCGTCCAGGTCGATCCCCAGCCGCCCGAGGCCGTGGTTCAGTCGGGCCAGGTGATAGCCCCACAGAGGCAGCTGGCCACCCTGCAGGCGCATGGTCTCAAAGGCGCCGTGACCGTAGGCCAGGCCGCGATCGCGAACATCCAGTTCGGCGCACGGGGCGCCATTGACAAACACAAGGGAAGCTACCACGGCAACTGAATTATACTTGTCCTGAGACTGCTCAAAGAAAAGGCCGCACTGCGGTCACAGTACGGCCTCCACGATTCCAGCCGGCTTTCTACCCCCGGCAACAATCAGCCCAGGTTGTTGTTGATGTAGTCGATGGCCTGCTGAACGGTGGTGATCTTCTCGGCCTCTTCATCAGGAATTTCAGTGTCGAACTCTTCTTCGAGAGCCATGATCAGCTCAACGGTATCCAGCGAGTCGGCACCCAGATCGTCGACAAAAGATGAGTCGGGTTTAACATCTTCTTCTTTTACTCCAAGCTGCTCGGCAACCATTTTGATCACGCGCTCTTCGATGCTGCTCATATTATGAATACTCCTGTTGCTAGGGATTTTCTTGGTAACGCCACCGCTCACGGGGAGGGTCGTGGATAACCTGTACCAGGTCCTGAATTACGTCGCGCATTTTAGCGTAAAATCCGCGCTTCGTAACCGATTTTGTAAAAAACACTGAATTTTTAGCCATTTCAATCGGTTAGGCCATATACATGCCACCGTTGACATGGATGGTCTCGCCGGTGATATAGCCCCCCGCGTCACTTGCCAGAAAGGCCACAATCTCGGCAATTTCACCCGGCTGGCCGAGGCGCCCGAGGGGCACCTGGGCGAGCATGGACTCTTTCAGCGCCGCTGGCAAATCCCGGGTCATATCGGTTTCGATAAAGCCCGGGGCCACGGTGTTGACGGTGATATTGCGGGAGCCCAGCTCCTTGGCCAGGGCGCGGGCGAAACCAGCCACCGCGGCCTTGGTGGCAGCATAATTGGACTGGCCGGCATTGCCCATGGAGCCCACCACCGAACTGATATTGACGATCCGCCCCCAGCGGGCCTTGGTCATGCCCCGCACCGCCTGCCGACACAGGCGATAGACCGCATTGAGGTTGGTGTCAATGACATCGAACCACTCTTCGTCCTTCATTCGCAGCAGCAGGTTGTCTTTGGTGATTCCCGCATTGTTGATCAGGATGGTGGGTGCGCCATAGCGCTCCTCAACCGCCTTCAACACCTCGACCACCGATTCGTTGCTGGTGACATTGAGCATCATGCCCTGGCCCTTGAGGCCCTTGTCCCGCAGTCTTGCGGTGATTTTTTCGGCGCCCTCCGCCGAGGTGGCTGTGCCGATCACAATTGCGCCCCTGCTGGCCAGCAAGTCGGCAATGGCCGCACCTATACCGCGGCTGGCGCCGGTGACCAGGGCTATCTTACCGTCGAGACTCATAGCTGTTTCCTCGTAAAAATGGTTACCGGCATTCCGCCAGGGCCTTGCCCAGACTGGCCAGATCATCTGTGGTGTGGGCCGTCAGCGCCTTGTCGATGCGCTTCACCAGTCCGGCCAGCACCTTGCCCGGGCCGCACTCGACGACACTTTCAATTCCACTGCCAACCAGGGTGTGCATGCAGGCCACCCACAGCACCGGCTGATAGATCTGCTCGATCATCAGGGTCTTGATGGTTTTGGGGTCGGTCTCGGTACGGGCGTGAACATTGTGCACCACTGGAATCCGGGGCACACTGAAGGTGGTGGCGCAAATATGTTCCGCCAGGCGGTCGGCGGCGGGCCGCATCAGGGCGGTATGGAAAGGGGCACTCACCGGCAGCGGCATGGCGCGCTTGGCACCTGCCTCCTTGAGGGCGACAATGGCCCGCTCCACCGCCGGGGCATCACCGGCAATCACCACCTGACCGGGGGCGTTGTAGTTCACAGCGGACACCACCTGGCCCCCCGCCGAACTGGCGCAAATGTCGCGGATCACCTGGTCATCCACCCCCAGAATGGCCGCCATGGCCCCCTGGCCGAAGGGCACCGCCTCCTGCATAAAGGCGCCGCGCAGCCGCACCAGCCTGACCGCATCGGCAAAGGCGACCGCACCCGAGCACACCAGGGCAGTCCACTCCCCCAGGCTGTGGCCCGCCATCAGGGCCGGTGTCGCGCCCCCCTCTGCCTGCCACACCCGCCACATGGCGACACTGGCGGCGAGCAGGATGGGCTGGGTGCGCGCGGTGAGGATGATGGCGTCCTGCTCGCCATTTTGCACCAGATCCCAGCTGTCGTAGCCGAGGACTTCCGAGGCCTCGGCAAAGGTTGCGGTGATTTGTGGATAGCGCCCCGCCAGTTCGGCGAGCATGCCGATTTTCTGCGAGCCCTGGCCGGGGAAGACAAAAGCGAGTTTGGCGTTGTCCATCGTATACCTTCAATGACTGGTGGTTGTGGAACCACGGTGGAGCTGTGCGAGCTTGCTGGAAATTCTTGCGGGAATGTCTTTTTCCACTTCCCTGACCGCCACCGCCAGGGCGTTGACAAATCCGGCTTCGCTGGCGCCGCCGTGGCTTTTGATGACCGTGGCCTTGAGCCCCAGCAGATTGGCACCATTGTAGTTGGCCGGATCGAGGGATTTCTGCAACCTGGCCAATGCCGGGCGGGCGACCAGGGCCCCCAGCCTGCCGCGCAGTGAAGCGGACAGCTCCCGCCTCATCATGGTGGCAATCAGCCTGGCTACCCCCTCGGTGCTTTTGAGGGCCACATTGCCGACAAAGCCGTCGCAGACCACGATATCGACGGCGCCGGAAAACATGTCATCACCCTCGACAAAGCCACAGTAGTTGAGATTGGGGTCGGCGGCAAATCTGGCCGCCGCCGCCTGCACAGTGGCATCCCCCTTACCCACCTCGCTGCCCAGATTGAGCAGGGCCACCCGCGGCCTGGGGAGATTGTCCACCTCCGCCACCATTGCGGTGGCCATATAGGCGAACTCCAGCAGCTGATCGGCGTCGCACTGGATGTTGGCCCCCATGTCCAGCAGGTAGGCCCTGCCGCTGGAGGTGGGCAGCGCGGTGCAGATGGCGGGGCGCTGGATTCCCGGCAGGGTGCCCACCAGGATCGTACCCATGGCCATCAGGGCGCCGGTGTTGCCGGCGCTGACACAGCCTTGAGCAGATCCGCTGGCGACGGCGTCCAGGGCCTGCCAGAGGGAGGAGTTGCGCTTCTTGCGAATGGCGGAGGCGGGCTTGTCGTCCATGGTGACCTGCTGGTCGGCGTGGACGATGTCGATACGGGACAACAGAGAGCCGCCGGCTCGGGTAAGCCGGGGGGCAATCTCTTGTTGCAGTCCATGGAGCTGGCAGCGCAGCCGGGGAAACCGGCGCAGTGCCTGGAGGACGGCGGGAACGACCAGGCGAGGACCCTGGTCCCCGCCCATGGCATCAACGGCTAGGCAGCAATTGAGCTCGGGCACACAACTTAGTCGTCGCTGGCGGCGACCACTTTGCGGCCGCGGTAGAAACCGTCGGCGGTTACGTGGTGACGGCGGTGCTTTTCGCCGGACAGCGAGTCGACCGACAGGGTGGGGCCGGTCAGGCTGTCGTGCGAGCGGCGCATGCCGCGCTTGGAACGGGTTTTGCGGTCCTGTTGAACGGCCATTTTGTTACTCCTGGTGCTGTTGCACTAATCTAGCAAATTGAATCGGGTGGGACGCAGCCTACTTCTTGAGCTGCGCCAGAATACCAAAGGGATTCGGCCTGGTGTCCGCCACTTCCCCTGTCGAATAGTCGCCCCTGGCCGGACACTGGTCCTGCTGGTGATAGGCGACTATGGGCAGGGCCAGCAGCAACTCCTCCTCCACCAGCTCGTAAAGGTCGGCGCTCTCGGTAGCCACCAGCCAGGCCTCAAGGGCCTTTGGCAACGCCGTCGCGCGCTCCTCATCCCAGACCACCCCCAGGTGAAACTCACCGCTCAACACTGTGGCGACAGGCTGCAGGCAGCGCTGGCAACTCAGGTCGACGGGGAGCCTGAAGGCGCCATGGACGATATGGCGGTGGCTGTGGTCGCGACCAAAGGTCAGGTCGACATCCACATACTCCTCCGCCTTGACCACAGCGTCCGCCAGGCGCTCCAGCTCCCGGGCCGGGACCACCCCCTGCAAGTGGGCGCCCTGGGCAGCCAGTTTGCGGGGGTCGACGTGCCTGGGCAGCCGGTTGACTTTTCGGGGGTCTGACATAGGCGCGCAATTCTATGAATCTGGAGCACCCCTGTCAAAAAAATATCGCCACAAATCAATATTTTTGTGAAATATCCACCGCGGCGGGCCATTTCCGGGGACGGGGCGCTAAAATCCACCCCACCGCAACCCCCGTGAACCCCTGCCATGACCAAACCCCTGGTGCTCGCATCCTCTTCCGCTTACCGGCGCGCCCTGGTGGAGCGCCTGGTGCCCAACTGCCTGTACCGGGCGCCAAATGTGGACGAGTCCGCCCTTCCCGGCGAACCCCTGCCGAGCCTGTGTCGGCGCCTTGCCGAACAAAAGGCCAGAGCCCTGGCGGACAACTGGCCGCAAGCCCTTATCATCGGCTCCGACCAGTCGGCGGCGGTGGCCGGGACCCAGCTGCACAAGCCCGGCAATTTCGCCACCGCCCACCGCCAACTCAGGGCCCTGTCCGGCCGGGAAGTCACCTTCTATACCGCTGTTGCCGTGCTCGACACTGGCAGCGGCGCCCTCCTCCACCACCTCGACGCCACCCGAGTCCAAGTGCGCACCCTCAGTGACGGGGAAATTGTCCGCTATCTGCAGCGCGAGCAGCCCTATGACTGTGCCGGCAGTTTCAAGGTGGAGGGCCTGGGGATCAGCCTGTTCGCCAAGGTGGTCAGCGACGACCCCACAGCCCTGATCGGCCTGCCGCTGATTGCCCTGGCCGCCATGCTCAGGCAATGCGGGCTGGCGGTGCCCTGAGGGTCAGAGAATCTCCCGGATCTGGCCAAAGCGGTCGAGACAGCCCCGCAGGCCGTAGGGAACCAGGCGACTGGCGCAGTGGGCGCCGTAGGCCACCCCGATCCTTGGCACCCCGGCGCTCACCGCCATGGCCATATCAAATTCGGTATCCCCCACCATGCAGGCCCGATGGGGGTCGACGGCAAAATGCGCGAGCAATTCTTGCAGCATCAGCGGATGGGGCTTGGAAAGAGTTTCGTCGGCGCAGCGGGTGGCGTCAAAAAACCTGCCCAGACCATGACCGTCCAGCACCCGGTCCAGGCCCCGGCGGCTCTTGCCGGTGGCCACCGCCAGGCGATAACCCTGATCCCGCAACTGGTGCAGGGTTTCCATCACCCCGGCAAAAAACGGCGCCGGGCTCTGATCCAACACCAGGTAGTGGCGTGAATAGCTGGCTTTCAGCGCGTCCAGCTGGCCCCGGCGGGCTCCGGGGAACAGCTGGGCGAGAGCCTCCCCCAGACCCAGCCCGATAATCTCCCGCCCCTCTGCTTCAGAGGGCACCGCCAGACCCACCTCCGCCGCCGCCAATTGCAAGCAGTGGACGATCCTCGCCACCGAGTCGGACAGGGTGCCGTCCCAGTCAAAAATCAGCACCTCGGTCATTTGAGCACCTCCCTCAACTCATCCGGCAACGGCGACTCCACCACCACCCGCTCCCCACTGGAGGGCAGGGCAAAGGCCAGCCTGTGGGCGTGGAGAAACAGGCGCTTGAGGCCCATCGCCCTGGCCCGGCGGCTGCCGTCCTCTGTGCC
>CAZWUP010000071.1:0-11483 GCA_964637045.1 uncultured Porticoccaceae bacterium
TAAAAAAATCGCTGCGCCTGGGGTCGCAGGCCAGGGTGGCGAGGGAATCCAGGGTGGGCATATTGCCGAGGTAGCCGCCGTAGTTGGTCTCCAGACCCCAGAAGGCCACCAGATACTGCCCGGGTATTCCGTAGCGCTCAGTGAGCTGGTCGAGAAAGGCGCGGTGGCGGGCGTACATGGCCCGACCCTTGCGGATGCGGTCGTCAGAAACCCGTGTGCTCAGGTACTGGCCAAAGGTCTGGGCAAACTCCGGCTGCTTGCGGTCCAGCTCCAAAACCCGCTGTTGTTGCTCCATGGTGGCTACCGCCGTCACTGCCTCGGGGGACAGGTTTTGTTGGCGCGCCTGGTGTTGCAGGTTGGCCAGGCAGGTGATGAATTCCTGGGAGGTGGTGGCGGACGCCGGGCTCGCGGCCAGCAATACCGAGACAACAGCGCTGGAAACAATGGCTCTCATAATGCTTAGCTGCTCTGTTAATAACTGTTCGACCCTATTCTAACTGTTCCGCCCCTCGCTGTGACCGGCAAAGTATGGCGGTTTTCCCACTTCCTCAGATCCCCGGTCCGGGCGCAAGTTTCACCCACCCCCGCTGCCGCGGAGATCCAGCTCATTGTGGATCAGCACCACACACTGGGAGGCAAACAGCATTTTCGGCCCCAGGCTGATTTTTTCCGCCCCCAGCCGCTTGAGGCCGTTGAAGGCCTTTTTTGGCATGGGGATATGGTCGGTGAGGACGAAGCAGGGGCTGTCGGCAAAGCTCGCCTGCCGCGCCGGGGTGCCCTTCTTGTCCAGCACATACAGCGGGTGCTTCTCCGCGAGCTCCTGCACCAGGCGCTCAAAACTCAGGGTGCGCACCCGCACCCCCGCCTCCAGGCGCCGCTCCTGCTCCTTGGCCATGCCCTGGGACAGGTCCAGGGCCGCGGCGATCTTGGCCAACAGGGCCTGCTCGTGGAAGCCGCCAATGGCGCCCATTTCCCCGGCGTCGAAACTGAGGGTGCGGGAGAAATCCCGGGTGCTTTCCAGCACCAGATGGACCACCACATCGCTGCGGTGGCCCTGGGCGACGAAGATGGCGTTCATCAGGGTGTGGGCGAGGATTTCCGGGTGCGACTCGCCACCCAGGTCCGCCAGCAGGTGTCGGCTGTCGGTGGCGGCAGCCCTGGCCCGCAGAACAAAAACACGCATCGCAGTGGCTGACCTCGAGGGGGGTAACGGGGGCCGGCAATTGTACAGGCAAACGCCGGCTGCCGCCTCCTCCCTACTGGGCTACAGCATCCCCGACAACAGGGTGGCGATGCCGAGAAAGGCAAAAAACCCGACGATATCGGTCACCGTGGTGAGGATGATCGACGAGGCCTGGGCCGGATCCTGACCGAGGCGCACGAGCACTATGGGCACCACCGCGCCGGCAAAGCCCGCAGCCACCATGGCCAGCACCATGGCGGAGGTGATCACCAACACCAGACCCAGGGACTGACTCCACAGAAACACCCCGATGCCGCAGGTCAGGGCGATGCCGATGCCGTTCATCAACCCCACGCGCACCTCCTTGAACATCACCCGGAACCAGTGGCGAATGGTGATCTCCCGCAGGGCCAGGCCGCGCATGGTCACCGCCAGGGCCTGGGCGCCGGCGTTGCCGGATTGGCCCGCCACCACCGGCAACAGTACGGCGAGGGCGGTAAAGCTGGCGATGGTACTTTCGAAGACACCCACCACGGAGGCCGCCAAAAACGCCGTGATCAGATTGATCTGCAGCCAGGGCATACGCTTTTTTACCGCAAACAGCGGCGCCGACAGGGCGCGCTCCTCGCGGCTCGCACCCACCATGGCCAGCACGTCGGAGGACATGTCCTCCTGGGACACTTGCACCAGGCTGGCGTGGTTGATGATGCCCAGCAGGCGCCCATCGATATCCACCACCGGCAGATCGAGGAGCTGGAACCGTTCAAACAACTCGGAGATTTCCTCCTTGCCGGCGGTGCTGGGCACCATCGCGGTCACCGGCTGAGCGAGGTCGCCAAGCTGGACCTGGGGTTCCGCCGTGGCAATATCCTGGAGGTGAACCTTGGCACTCAGGCGGCCCTGGTCGTCCACCAGGAACAGGGCCCGGGAGGTTCTCAGTTTTACCTTGCGCAGAGTGTCGAGGGCTTCGGCAACGGTATGCCCCCCTCTGAAGACCAGGGTTCGCGAGTCCATCAGCCGTCCCGCGCTGTGGTCCGGATAGCTCATCAGCTCCCTCAACTCCCGCTGCAGGGACTCGTCCAGCAGCGCCAGCAGTTGCCCCCGCTGGTCCTGGTCCAGCTGGCCCAGCATCCTCACCGTATCCTGGGGCGGCAGTTCGCCGAGCAGCTGGCGGATATGCTGCTCGGGGAGCAAGCCGAGAATATCCGCCGCCACCTTGGGCACCAGGTATTTCCACACCGGCAGCAGGGCGTAGACCTGCTGTTCCGCGAGCACCGGCGCCACCCGGCGGGGCGCCATGGCCTCGATCTTGAGGGCTGCCTCCCTGGGGTAGTCGAGGAGAAATCTGCGGGTCAGGGCGTTGTCGACATCCTCCCCCGCCCCTGGCGCACTAGCGGTCATGGCTGTGCTCCCGGTGGTCGGCCTGCCAGTGCTGCGCACTGTTGGAGGAGAACTTCAGCAGCCCCCCGGCGGTTTCCGCCATGGCCCTGGCCAGCTGGGCCAACAGCGAATCGCCAAGGGCCGGCGCCTGCGGCGTCCGATTGCTCAGCAGCGCCTGCTGCAGGGTGAGTCGACTCAGGGTACCCAGATAGGTGCCGCTATTGCTGCGCACCGGCAGTACACCGTGGCGATGCCAGGCGGACGCCTTCCTGGCCACCTGGACACTCATCTCCACCGCCAGTGCCTCCAGGCCCGGATCCAGCAACTGATCCAAAGTGCGATCGTCCGGGCTGGTCAACAGGGTATCCAACGCCACCGCACCCACCAGGCGATGGTTGCGGTTCACCACCATCAGGCTGGAGCCAAAGGGTGCGGCATTTTTGCGCAGCAGGGCGAGGCAGTCCCCCACCCTGAGGTCGGGATAGAAATGCGGGGTGGAGATATCCATCCAGGCCCCCACGGTATTCTCCTCGTAGGCCAGGGAGCGGGCGAGGGGACGGGCCAGCTTGGCGGGCAGAATCTCCAGCAACTGGCCGCGCCGCGACTCTTCCTGCAGGCGCAACAGGGCAGCCACATTGCGGTAGTTGAGTTGCAGGAAGACCGCCGCGTTGCGCTCCACATCGAGCCGGTCGAGGATGCGGGCGGCTGGCCAGTTCTCCATGGCCTGGACCACCGGGGCGAGAATCCGGATCGGCACCTGCTCCAGATAGGGTGCCGCGATATCGGACTCCAGCGTTTGCAGCACTTTCGCCGCCGCCACCGGTTTGGCGGCGAGAAAGTCCAGGCTCAGGGGGTTATGGCTGGTCATCCGCCTGCTCCCGGGTAATCACGTCGATGGCCTGCTCCATACACAGCCGAGCGGGGATCAGTTTGCGGCCCTGCGGGGTTTCCAGCACCACCCCGGTGGGGGTGAACTCCAGTATCCGCCCCCTGAGGCCCGCCACTTCCACCAGCTGGCCAGAGCGAACGAAAAGTTTGAGATGGCGCAGCGCGATCAGGTTTTCCACCAGCGGCCTGGCACCCAGGGCGAACGCCAGGGAGAACCCCGCCAGCACCGCGGCGAAGGCGATCCCCAAGAGGATCACCAGGAAGCTGACATCGACCCCCACCTGCCCCAGGCCGATCACCAGGCCGACAATCAAAAAGGAAACCTGGGCGATCTGGCCCAACAGCGCAGCCTGGGAGATCTCCGCCGCCTCCGCGGCCTGAAACACCAGGTGGCGGGCGACGGTGCCGAGGATATAGCCGCTGACAATGATCAAGCCGCCGGTCATCAGGGCGGGCAGGTAAACCACCAGGCGATCGAGCCAGGCGGCGGCGGCGGCAAACCCCACCAGGCGCACCGCCACCGCGACAAAAAGCAGGATAACCGCCCAGAACACCACGAAGCCCAGCAGCTTCTCGGTGGTGGTGGAGATGCGCACAAAATCCAGGCTGGACCCGTGGAAGCGCCGATCAAAGACGTTGTTCAGACTGCGAATCAGGCGGGTGATCACCATCCGCAGAAAACGGGCCAGCAGCCAGCCCGCCAACACCAGCAGGAGGGCGCCCACCACCTCGGGGGCATGGGCGACCACCGCGCCCAGAGCTTCCAGGGTCTGTCGACGGATGGATTCAAGCATTGGCCGGTCCTGAGGTTGCCATGTCCGATCCAGGGTAGGGGGCGCAGCGGGATCAGGTCAAACATTTTTTCATCCCCCCCACCGCTGTGTGGCACAATCGCCTGAGGGCAAGCCAATCCTCTGCCACATCCCGGGAGTTAGGTGAATTCAATCCGTGACTGATCTGCCTCTGCAACATTTCGACAGCGCTGGCCGGGCCGTGCTCCGCTTTCTTCACCAGCGGTTCGGCTTCGGCCTGTGGATGATCACCCGCATCGAAGGGGACGACTGGATCGTGCTTCAGGCGGAGGATCACGGTTACGGTGTTGTCCCGGGCACGGTATTGCGCTGGACGGACTCCTTTTGTGCGCGAATGGTGGCCGGCGACGGGCCCCGCATCGCCCCCGACTCGACCCTGGTGGAGGTCTATCGGGACGCGCCCATCGGCAGTCAGGTGCCCATCCGGTCCTATATCGGGATCCCCCTGAATTTTGCCGACGGCACCTTGTTCGGCACCCTCTGCGGTATCGACCCCTCGCCACAGCCCGAGCGCCTGCGGGAAGAACAGCAGCTACTGGAGCTGCTGGCAGGGCTGCTGAGCGGGATTCTCGATAGCGAAATCAAGGCCGCCGTCCAGGCCAGACGCAACGAGCGCCTGGAAATGGAGGCCCAGTCCGACCCCCTCACCCAGCTGGCCAATCGCCGCGCCTGGGATCAGCTGCTGGCCAAGGAGGAGGAGCGCTGCCGCCGCTACGGCAGCCCCGCAGCGGTGATGATTCTCGACCTGGACGAGCTGAAAACCATCAACGACAGCCAGGGCCACGGTGCTGGTGACGCCCTGCTGGTGAACACCGCCACCGCGCTGCGCAACGCGATTCGCGACAACGACGTCGCCGCCCGCCTGGGGGGCGACGAGTTTGGGGTCATCGCGGTGGACTGCGACCGGGCGGGGGCCGACCTCCTGCTGGCCCGCACCCGCCAGATCCTGGCGCAACAAGGGATCACGGCCTCAGTGGGTATTGCCGTGCGGAACCCGGCCAGCGGCCTCAGCGGCGCCTGGGAAGCGGCGGATTTGTTGATGTACGAGGACAAGCGCAGCAACAGCGAGGACCCACTCGGCTGACCCCACGAGAGGCAAGCCCACTCAGCGCTTGCGCACCCCCAGCTCCCCCAGGGTCGCGGCCATATCCTCCGCCGAGGTGGCGGGACGAATGTCGGTGTCGATCTTCAGAATGCGGCCGTCCTCGCCGATATAGAAGGTGTGGCGCTTGGCGACGCCGAGGGCGGGCATCAACACATTGTAGGCGGCGGCGGTGTCCTTGCCGGGATCGCTGAGCAGGGGAAAGTCCGCGCCGGTGGCCTCGGCGAAGCCGATGTTGTCCGCCAGGGGGTCGACACTGGCCATGAAATAGCTGACATCGTAGGCCCGGATCAGGTGGCCCTTTTCCGCCAGGGACTTGCACTCGACGGTGCAGCCCGAGGTATAGGCCTTGGGAAACCAGGCGACAACCACCGCCTGGCGGCCGCGAAAATCACTGAGGGTGTAGGTTTTGCCGTCACTGGCGGGAAGGGTGAAATCGGGCGCGAGATCGCCAACCGCAAGGTCTCCGGCCCGGGCCATCAGGGCGGCCAGGAGCAGGGTGGCGAGGAGGGCAAGGGGACGCAACTGGGACATGGGGATTCCTGGGGAGCTGGAAGTACCCGCTTGTTATAGCCCATTTTTGCGCCAAAGAGAACCGTATCATCCCCTGCCACCCCGGGGTCTCAGCTCCCAGAAACGCTGCGGCGACAACGGTGATGGGGGGCGCACCATAATTTTCTTGGCCTGTCTTCCCACTCCCTGTCAGAATGGCGCCATGGATATCCATATCCCCACCCTGTTTCTGACTCTGACCGCCGCCAGCACGGTACTGGCGCTGGCGCTGGCCTTTGTCGCCTTTCGCAGCCGCCGCGACGGGATGCCGCTGTGGGTCCTGGCCATTGCCTGCCACGCCCTCGCCTACCTGCTGTTCAGCCTGCGGGACCAGGCCCCCTATATTTTCACCGTGGTCGGAGCCAATTTTCTGCTCACCGCGTCCCTGGCAATTTTCGGCGAGGGCCTGTACCAATTTCACCAGCGGCGGCCACCGCGGCTGGTGCTGTGGCTTCCCGTTGCCCTGAGCCTTGGGGTGACCGCCTCGCTGCCGGACAACCTCGAAGGGCGCATCTTCCTCTCCGGAATAATCAATGGCTGGCAGGGCCTGTTGCTGCTGGCGCTCATCCTTCGCCAGCGCCAGGCAACCCGGGGCCGCGGCCAGTACCTGCTGATGGCGGGTTTCGCCACCATGCTGGCACTGTCCGCCCTGCGCAGCGGCGCCACGGCCCTGGGCAAGATGGACATCGCCACCCTCACCGCCACCAACCCGGTGCAGGCCCTCAGCTTTATGGCCACCCTGGCAACCCTGATACTGGTGGCGGTCGGGGTGGTGGTGATGACCAAGGAACAGGCGGAGGTCAGGCTGGTGCACAGCCAGGCGTTCAGCCGGGGAATTCTCAACGCCATCATCAGCGAGATTGCGGTGCTGGACCACCGGGGGGTGATTATCGAGGTCAACGACGCCTGGCAGCGCTTTGCCATCGCCAACAGCTCAGTGCCCGGCACCCCCGCCCCCGCCACCGGGTTGGGCACCAACTACCTGGAGATTTGCGATTCCGCCGCCAGCCAATCGGCGGCGGCGACGTCCGCCCGTGACGGTATCCGCCAGATCCTGGACGGCAGCGCCACAAATTTCAGCATGGAGTACGACTGCCACTGCCCTCACCAACAGCGCTGGTTTATGATGACCGTGGCGCCCCTGGGCACCCACTCCCGGATGGCCGTCGTGGTGCACACGGACATCACCGAGCGCATCCTCGCGGAACAGCGGATTCGCGCCATGGCCTACCACGACCCCCTTACCAAACTGCCCAACCGCAGCCTGCTGGCGGACCGCCTCGCCCAGGCCCAGGCCGGCAACCGGCGCAGTGGCCGCCACGGTGCGCTGATGTTCCTCGACCTGGACAATTTCAAGGCCCTCAACGACCGCCACGGTCACGCCCTGGGGGACCTGTTGCTGATGGAAGTGGCCCGCCGCCTGAAGGAGTGTGTGCGGGAGGCGGACACCGTGGCCAGGGTGGGCGGCGATGAGTTTGTGGTGATGCTCAACAGCCTGAACAGCGACCTCGCCGTTGCCGAGAAGGAGGCGGCAACCATTGCCGAAACCGTGCGCCAGGCCCTGGCCCAGCCCTACCACCTCGACGGCGAGACGGGATCCTTGACCGCAGCCAAGATTACCCACAACTGCACAGTGAGCATAGGGGTGGCCCTTTTCGGCAGCGCGGAGATCAGCCAGGACGATATCCTGCATCGCGGCGACCAGGCCATGTACCTGGCCAAGGACGGCGGCCGCAACCGGGTCTGTTTCTACCGGGATATGCCCCTAGAGAGCGCTGAAAGCTGTGGCTGAGGGGATTGTCCGCGGCCCCTGCAGGCCCCCTTCCGCCAACCCTCCACCCCACCTGGGGCCGTCAAATCCACCTGGAGAAACCCATGAAGGACCCCCTGCGCCAGCTGTGCCGCCCCCTTCTGCGCCACTTTGAAGAGGGTAGCGAGCCCTACCAGTACAAACCCCTCAACCGCAAGATCCTGCTGATCCTGGGGTCGCTGTTTGTCACCCTGGCCGCGCTGGTGGTACTGATCGCCCCGGCCGGCTCGGGCCTCGGCATGGTGTTCCCGGTGCTGGTGTTTGGCGGTGGCGGAGTGCTGTGTCTGATTGTCGGCGGCCTGGGCAACGACCGGGCGGTGGCGAAGATATGGGGGAATCGCTGAACTTTGGGGAATGCCCTACAGCCCGCGGCCGTCAGCCCTTGCGCTGCGACGCCGAACCCCTGGGCCAGGGCGATTTACCGGCGGCGGGTGCCGACACAGTCTGCAGGTACAGCGCCTCGACCTTTTTCCTCGCCCACGGGGTGCGGCGCAGGAATTTGAGACTGGAGGGGATGCTGGGGTCGCTGGTGAAGCAGTTGATGGCGATGCGGGTGCCCAGCTCCGGCCAGCCGAGGGTGTCCACCAAATGGCTGACCATGGCCTGAAGGGTAACCCCGTGGAGGGGATCGCCAGCGGCGGCGGAGACCTTTTTATCCCCCACGTCAGCCCCGGCCATCGCCGTCGCTGGCGGCGTCGGGCTTGTCCTCGGCCTTCTTGACACGGATTTTACTGCCCCCCAGATCCTTGCCGTTGAGGCTCTTCATCGCCGCCTTGGCATCACCGGGTTTGGGCATCTCGACAAAGCCAAAGCCCTTGGAGGCACCGGTAACCTTGTCCATCACCAGGGTGCAGGACTGAATGGTGCCGTGGGCTGCAAACAGGGCGCGCAGCTCCGCCTCGGTGGTGGAACGGTTGAGATTGCGGACCAGTAGTTTCATCCCTTGCCCCTGAGTTGATGTTGAATAGCATAGTTCACAGCTGCTGACTGGCCAGATATTCTTCGTAGGTGCCCTGGAAGTCGTGAAGCTCCCCGTCCCTGATCTCGATCACCCGGGTCGCCAGGGAGGACACAAACTCGCGGTCGTGGCTGACGAAGATCAGGGTGCCGTCGTAGTGCTCCAGGGCCATATTCAAGGCCTCGATGGCCTCCATGTCCAGGTGGTTGGTGGGCTCGTCCAGAATCAGCACATTGGCGTCCATCATCATCAGCTTGCCGAACAACAGGCGGTTCTTTTCGCCACCGGAGCAAACCCGGGCCTGCTTTTTGAAATCCTCCGAGGAAAACAGCAACCGGCCCAGGGTGGCGCGGACGATCTGGTCGTCGTGACTGGGCTTGCGCCACTGGCTCATCCAGTCGAACAGGTTGAGATCGCTGTCGAAGTCGGCACTGCTGTCCTGGGGGCAGTAGCCCAGGCTGGCGTTCTCCGCCCACTTGATACTGCCCTCCTTCGGCGTCAGCTCATTCATCAAACAGCGCAGCAGGGTGGTCTTGCCGGCGCCGTTTTCCCCAATGACGGCCAACTTGGTGCCGGCCTCCAGAATCAGGTTGCCCCGAGCGAACAGGTTTGCGCCGTCAAAGCCGTGGCCCAGCTTGTCCAGGGTGACCGCCTGACGATGGAGCTTCTTATCCTGCTTGAAGCGGATGTAGGGAGACACCCGGCTCGATGCCTTGATGTCCTCCAGCTTGATTTTCTCGATCTGCCTGGCCCTCGAGGTGGCCTGCCTGGCCTTGGAGGCATTGGCGGAAAAGCGGCTGACGAACTGCTGCAGGTCGGCTATCTGGGCGGACTTTTTGGCATTTTCCGACTGCAGGCGCTCCCGGGCCATGGTGCTGGCGGTCATAAAGTCGTCGTAGTTGCCGGGGTAGACCCGCAGCTCGCCGTAATCGATGTCCGCCATGTGGGTGCACACGGCATTGAGGAAGTGGCGGTCGTGGGAGATGATCACCATGGTGCTCTTGCGCTGATTGAGGACATTCTCCAGCCAGCGGATGGTGTTGATATCCAGGTTGTTGGTGGGCTCGTCGAGGAGCAGGATATCGGGGTCGGAAAACAGCGCCTGGGCCAGCAGCACCCGCAGCTTCCAGCCCGGCGCCACCTCGCTCATGGGGCCGAAGTGCAGCTCTTGCGCAATCCCGGCGCCGAGGAGAATCTCGCCGGCACGGCTCTCGGCACTGTAGCCGTCGAGTTCGGCGAACTGGGTTTCCAGCTCGGCCACCTGCATACCGTCCTCTTCGGTCATCTCCGCCAGGCCGTAGATGCGATCCCGCTCCTGCTTCACCGCCCACAGCTCGGCGTGGCCCATGATCACCGTGTCCACCACGCTGTAGTGCTCAAATGCAAACTGGTCCTGGGACAGCTTGCCCACCCGCTCATTGGGGGTAATGGAGACATTGCCCGCGGTGGGAGCCAGACTGCCATCCAGGATCTTCATAAAGGTGGACTTGCCGCAACCGTTGGCGCCGATCAGGCCGTAGCGGTTGCCGTCGCCGAATTTGACGGAAATATTTTCAAAAAGGGGCTTGGCACCAAATTGCATGGTGATGTTTGCGGTAGTGATCACTGGGGGTTCCTGACGGCGATGGTTTGGCGGCAACGCGGGACTGGGTGGCGGGGGCGCACCTCTCACGAGGACACACCGTGAAGGGGGCGCACCTTCAAAGGCCGGCACTATACGGGTTTATGGGCCAAAGGTCGAGAACCCACCGCCGGCGGGGATTGCCAAGGGCTGTCGGCCTCTATATTGTGCCGGTAAACGACCGTCCGCCCGGGCCCCGGCACCGGGCTTGCGGAGGGTCGGCACACCGTCGCGATCATTTTGGGTGTTCCCGGCGGTCCACTCCTGACCAACCTTCGAGTAAGCGCTCGATGAAAACCCCCAAAGCCCTGCTTCCCCTGGTGGAAGACGGCATTGTCGACGAAGTCATTTCCCAGCTGATGAGCGGCAAGGAGGCCACCGTGTATGTGGTTCGCCGCGGCGCCGAAATCTGCTGCGCGAAGGTCTACAAGGAGGCCCACAAGCGCAGCTTCAAGAAGGCGGCCCAGTACCAGGAGGGCCGCAAGGAGCGCAACACCCGCCGCGCCAGGGCGATGGCCAAGGGCTCCCGGTTTGGTCGCGAGCAACTGGAGGAAACCTGGCAGAATGCCGAGGTTGACGCCCTGTTCAAGCTCGCCAGGGCCGGGGTGCGGGTGCCGGAGCCCTACGGCTGTTTTGACGGTGTCCTGTTGATGGAGCTGATCACCGATGGCGATGGCGGTGTGGCGCCCCGCCTCAGCGAGATCACCATGTCCGCGGAGCAGGCCAGGGAAGATCACGAGCTGATGATGCACTATGTGATGCGGATGCTCTGTGTCGGTCTGATCCACGGCGACCTGTCGGAGTTCAATGTCCTGGTTGACGACTACGGCCCGGTGATCATCGACCTGCCCCAGGCGGTGGACGCCGCCGCCAACAACAACGCCCGCACCATGCTGGAGCGGGACGTGCGCAACATGAATCTCTATTACGGCCAGTACGCCCCGGAACTGCTGGCCACCAGATACGCCCAGGAAATGTGGGCTCTCTATGAAGAGGGCAACCTGAATCCTGAACTGGCGCTGACCGGCCACTTCGAGGAAGAGACCGGCGAGGTGGACCTGAATGCGGTGATGGAGGAGATTCGCGCCGCCCTGGAAGAGGAGGAGCGGCGCAAACAGTACCTGCTGGCGGAGGCCAGGGGGGAATAGCCTTGCAGGGCTTTTGTTGGCGGCCCAGT
>CAZWUP010000072.1:0-11479 GCA_964637045.1 uncultured Porticoccaceae bacterium
CCGAGATGCCGCGGGTATCCGCCCTGCTGCGCAGCCGTTTTGACCGCCAGCAGTTGCCCCTGCCGGTGGAGCCGGACATTGTGGTTGCCGACACCCCCGTGCCCCATATCACCCTGGTGGTGTCCTTTACCGAGAAGGGCATTCGCTATCCCGGCCTGCTGCTGCACTGGCAATACGGCGACATCGCCATCCCCATGGATCCGGATGAACGCCCCGAAGCAACCCAGCTGGTGGAACGGGAAGGCAAACAGCATTTCATCAAGCGGAATCTGGCCAGTGAAAATCAGCATATCGATATACTCAACCAACACCGACTCTGCCTGGTGAATGAGTTTGACCCGTGGCGCAACGCCTGGATATGCGAAGGCAAAACCGCTCACCAGCTGATGTACAACTGGCTGCAGTTTGAACAGACCGTCATCCCTGAATTGGAACAGCAGGGCTGGATCATCAGCCGCGATGCCTCCTACGACCTGAAGATGCGCCATGTGGCCCCCGATATGCGCCTCCAGGACAAGGACCGCAACTGGTTCGATTTTTCCCTGGATTTTGTTCTCGATGCCATGCAGTTTCCCACCTCGGTGCTGATCGGGCAGTGGCTGGAGCAGGACGGCGGCGACCATATCATGTTGCCCGTGGACGACGGCAGCTGGCTGCGGGTGGATACCGCCCCGCTGCAAACCATTCGCGACCTGATCGAGGAGCTGTTCAACCAAAACAAACTCGGCAAACCGGTCACCCTGGCCACGTTTCAGGCGGCGCGCTTGCAGGGCGTTGAGAGTCTCGACACTGGCAGGGCGCCGCTGACGCAAAAGCTGATCCGCCAGCTCAAGGACTTTGCCGGGCTCGAGCCAGTGCCAGTCCCGTCGGCCCTCGATGCCCAGCTGCGTCCCTACCAGCAGCAGGGTCTGGACTGGTTGGGGTTTTTGCAGCGTTACGGCTTTGGCGGGGTGCTGGCCGACGATATGGGGCTGGGCAAAACCCTCCAGGCCCTTGCACTGATCCTGCACATGAAAGAACACGGCAAGCTGCACCAACCCGCCCTGGTGATCGCCCCCACCAGCCTGATGGGCAACTGGCTGCGGGAGGCGGCGAGCTTTACCCCCGGCCTCAAGGTCACCCTTATCCACGGCCCGCAGCGGGACAGCCAGTTCAAACTCATCAAAAAGAGTGACCTGGTGATCACCAGCTATCCCCTGCTGCTGCGGGATGACGCCAGATACAAAAAGCACAAGTTCAGCCTGCTGGTGCTGGACGAAGCCCAGGCCATCAAGAACAGCCAGACCAAAATTGCCCATCAGGTGCGACAGCTCAACGCCCAAACCCGCCTGTGCCTGACTGGCACCCCCATGGAGAACCATCTGGGTGAGCTGTGGGCGCTGATGGATTTTGCCCTGCCGGGATTGCTGGGCAGCAAGGAGGCCTTCCGCACCCGCTTCCGCCAGCCCATTGAAAACAATGGTGACGCCGAGCGCAAAACCGAGCTGGGACGGCGGGTGGCGCCCTTTCTGTTGCGGCGCACCAAGTCCGAAGTGGTCACCGAGCTGCCGGAAAAAACCGTAATCGTTCAATATGTGGAGCTGGAGGGCAAGCAGCGCCAGCTTTACGAGAGCATCCGGGTGAGCATGGAAAAACGCATCCGCGAGCTGATTGCCGCCAAAGGTCTGGCCCGCAGTCATATTGAGTTTCTCGACGCCCTGTTAAAGCTGCGCCAGGCCTGTATCGACCCGCGCCTCGTCAAGCTGGACAAAGCCGCCAATATCAACGAGCACGCCAAGCTCGACTGGCTGGAGGAAAACCTGCCCCAGTTGCTGGAGGAGGGGCGCAATATCCTGCTGTTTTCGCAGTTTACCGAGGCCCTTGCCCTGATCGAGGATTTGGTCAAACGCCTGAAAATCCCCTACGCCAAGCTCACCGGAAAAACCCGCCTGCGGGACGAAGCCATCGAAAAATTCCAGTCGGGAGCGGCGCGGCTGTTTCTGATCAGCCTCAAGGCGGGCGGCAGCGGTTTGAACCTCACCGCCGCCGATGTGGTGATCCACGTCGACCCCTGGTGGAACCCGGCGGTGGAAAACCAGGCCACCGATCGCGCCCACCGCATCGGCCAGGACAAGCCGGTGTTTGTCTACAAGCTGGTGGCGGCGGATACGGTGGAAGAGCGCATCCAGGAAATGCAGCAGCAAAAGCAGGCTCTGGCGGACGCCCTGTTCAGTGAAACCAGTGCCGCGGGATTGCCGACCGACAGCGACAGCCTCTTGGCCCTGCTGTCCTGATGGGGACTCCCGGGCACGGCCGCCTGTCAGGATAATGGTCGGCGGCGTCACTCCATGTCACTGGTCGGTGGCATCAAATCAGCATCCCCTTGCCACCCGGGGCGTGGCCGCGCTGCGGGAGCCCGTCAGCCAGTAGATCAGCGGGAGAACCGCCAGGCCCGCGGCACTTTACAGTGGCGTAGTGGGGCGGCAATGGTCTTTGAGTAAGGCGAAACCGGAGGCCGACCCCGCCGGCAGCGCCAGCGGCAGAGACGTTTGACCTTCCCTCGACAACCCCTATACAATCCGCCCCCTGCATCAGGTGCCTGTTCGATCTCCCTTGCCGGGGATGGTCTGGAACAGGGTAAACGGGAAGTGAGGTGCGTCCGGGCAACTTTATCAAGTGGCCGCCCGCGACAAAGCCTCCGCTGCCCCCGCAACGGTAAATGAGCTCTCCACCGAGAGCTCACAAGCCCGAAACCGGCCTGGTGATCGTCGCAATCCGCGGCGGTCACGGTGTGCAGTAGCTGCAACGATGAAGCGGAGGGCTTTGTCGGTGGTTATCTGCCTGTCCCGTATCGGCGTCTGCCACTCATACCCCTCCCTCAATCCTTGTGTTTTTTTAAATTCGATTGAGGACTTACCGTGAAACCATCCTTTCTGAACCAGGGCATCGCCCTCGGTATTGCCGCCCTTTGCACCACGTCCCCCGGCCACGCCAGCGATTACGAGCTGGTGGTGGTGACCGCCACCCGCACCCCCGTGGCGCTGGCGGATTCCCTGGCATCCGTATCGACCGTCTCCCGGGAGCAACTCGACGCCCGCCAGCCCCTGACCCTCGCCGATGCCCTGCGGGACACCCCGAGCCTCGACATCAGCCAGAGCGGCGGGCCCGGCTCCGCCACAAGCCTCTACACCCGGGGCACCGCCAGCGGCCACACGCTGTTTCTGGTGGACGGCCAGCGGGTGAGCAGCGCCACCCTCGGCGCCACCAACTTCCAGTTCCTCAACCCCGACCAGATCGAGCGTATCGAGGTGGTGCGGGGCGCCCATTCCGCCCTGTACGGCAGCGAGGCCATCGGCGGCGTCATCCAGGTATTCACCCGGGATGGGGCCACCAATCCCGGCAGCTACGTCACCAGCGCCACCGGTAGCAACAGCCTCCACAGGGTGGCGGCGGGCACCAGCGGCGCCGCCGGGGGTTGGCACTGGGGCCTGCACGGCGCCTACCTGGAGACCGACGGCATCGACAATCTCGTGGCCGATGCCAGCGGCGACCGGGACGGCTACCGCAACAGGTCACTGAATGCCAGCCTCGGCTACGGCTTCGCCAACGGCGCCGACATCGCCCTGCGCCTTTTGGAGAGCAACAACCGCAACGAGTACGACAGCGCCTTCGACCCGGCGGAGCGCCCCTACAGCGACTCGCGCCTGCAGAACATCAACCTGCGGGGCCGCCTGCCGGTGACGGATCGTTGGCAGAGCCAGCTGTCCCTCGGCCGCGCCACGGACGACAGCGACAACTACGATGGCGCCAACGGCGCCAACACCGGGCACTTCCGCACCACCCGGGAGCAGCTCTTCTGGCAGAACGACCTCACCCTGGCGCAGGGCCAGATCCTCACCGCCGGCTACGACTACTACCAGGACGAGGTCAGCGCCAGCAGCCTGTACATGGACGGCGCCGGCAAGCCGGTGGCGACCCGGGACAACCGCGCGGCCTTTGTCCAGTACCAGGGCAACTGGTCGACGCTGGATCTGGTGCTTGGCCTCCGGGAGGAGGACAACGAGGCCTTTGGCCGCCACAGCGCGGGCAATGTCTCCGTGGGCGTGCACCTCGACGACCACCACCGCCTGGTGGCCACCTGGGCGGAGGGCTTCAAGGCCCCCACCTTCAACGACCTGTACTGGCCGGGTTCCGGCAATCCAACCCTGGAGCCGGAGCAGTCGGAAAACCGCGAACTCAGCCTGCGGGGCAATTACCGCCTCTGGCACTGGTCCGTCGCCTGGTTCCACAACGACGTGGACAATCTCATCGCCTGGGCGCCGGGGAACGACTTCCGGTGGCGGCCCTACAACGTCAACGAGGCGGAGATCAACGGCGGCGAGCTGCTGGTGGGCGCCATCCTGGGGGGCTGGCAGGTGGACGCCTCCTACACCTATGTCGAAGCTCGCGACGCCGCCACCGACAACCTGCTCCCCAACCGCAGCCCGAGCAATTTCACCCTCAATGTCGACAGGGCGTTCAGCAACTTCAGGCTGGGCTTGTCCCTCAAGGCTCAGGGCCGCCGCTACGGCGACGCCGGCAACAATCGGGAATTGGGCGGCTACGGCCTGCTGGGGCTGCGTGCCGGGTACAGCATCACGCCGGCGCTTGAAGCC
Organism: uncultured Porticoccaceae bacterium; assembly: GCA_964637045.1. Lineage (GTDB taxonomy): Bacteria > Pseudomonadota > Gammaproteobacteria > Pseudomonadales > Porticoccaceae > CAYXXZ01. The sequence continues at coordinate 4,635 of CAZWUP010000072.1, forward strand.
AGCGCCAAGGTGGACAACCTGTTCGCCAAGGACTACCGGATCAGCGACACCTACAATCAGCAGGGTCGGACCTGGCAGCTGGGGCTGACATACCGGCTGTAGCCCGCCCGGCTGAATATCTGGAGGAGCCCGCGCTCCCACACCTGGAGGGATAATCACCATGTCACCGCAGAACTTTTCGTCACCACAAAGCCTCACCCTGATGGTGCAGGGCACCACCTCCGACGCCGGCAAGAGTGTGCTGGTGGCCGGACTGTGCCGGGTGCTGGCGCGGCGCGGCATTGCCGTGGCGCCCTTCAAGCCCCAGAACATGGCCCTCAACAGTGCGGTGACGCCGGACGGCGGCGAGATCGGCCGCGCCCAGGCGGTGCAGGCCCAGGCCTGCTTTCTGGAGCCGCAGCGGGACATGAACCCGGTGCTGCTCAAGCCCGCCAGCGACACCGGGGCCCAGGTCATCATCCAGGGTACGGCCCTCAGCAATATGGAGGCGCGGGATTACCACGGCTACAAAAAAGTGGCCCGCACCGCGGTGCTGGAATCCTACGGGCGGCTGCAAAGTCGGTATCAGGTGGTTGTGGTGGAGGGGGCGGGCAGCCCGGCGGAAATCAATCTGCGGGACGGGGATATCGCCAATATGGGCTTTGCCGAGGCGGTGGACTGCCCGGTGATCCTGATCGCCGATATCGACCGCGGCGGGGTGTTTGCCCATCTGGTGGGCACCCTCGAGCTGTTGTCGCAAAGCGAGCAACAGCGGGTGATCGGCTTTGTGATCAACCGTTTTCGCGGCGATATCACCCTGCTGGAGCCCGGCCTTGCCTGGCTGGAACAGCGCACCGGCAAGCCGGTCATCGGCGTGCTGCCGTATTTACAGGGCTTTCACCTGGAAGCGGAAGACGCCATTGATGCCAGCCAGGTAACTGGCTCAGGTGAGCAATTGAAGGTGGTGGTGCCGGTATTGCCGCGCACCAGCAACCACACGGACTTCGACCCCCTGCGCCTCAACCCCGCCGTGGATTTGCAGTTTGTGCGCAGCGGCGACCCCTTGCCCGGCGCCGACCTGATAATCCTGCCCGGCAGCAAGAATGTGCGCGGCGATCTCGATGCCCTGCGCGCCAACGGCTGGGACCGGGAGCTGCTGCGCCACCTGCGCTACGGCGGCAAGGTGCTGGGTATCTGCGGTGGCTTCCAGATGCTGGGGCAAGTGGTGGCCGACCCCGACGGCATTGAGGGCGACCCCGGCGCAAGCCCCGGGCTGGGGCTGCTGCCGATGACCACCCGCCTGTACCCCGAAAAGCAGTTGCGCCGGGTCAGCGGCACCCTGTACTCCCCGGACGGCACAGGGGCCGCGGTCATCCCTGTGGCGGGCTATGAAATCCACTGCGGCATCTCCACCGGCCCCGCCCTGGAACACCCCTTTGCCCGCTTGCCCCAGGGCCCGGACGGCGCCCGCAGCGCCGACGGCCAGGTGCTGGGCACCTATCTGCACGGCCTCTTTGAGGGCGCCGACGCCGCCGATGCGCTGCTGCGTTGGGCCGGTTTGACTGCGGCCAAGAGCTTCGACTACCACAGCCTCCGCGAGCAACAAATCGAGCGGTTGGCAGACACCCTGGAGCAGCACCTGGATCTGAAACTGCTGTTCCCTGAATCCATCATCACTTCACCGAGGACTTCACCATGACTGACACCCTAACCGCGCCAACCCGCAATACGTTCTGGCTGCTGCTCCCCCTCCTGGCACTGCTGATGCTCGCCACCCGCATGGACCACTTCGGCTCTGCGGTGGCATTGCCGGACGCCTCACTGGCGCTGTTTTTCTTCGCCGGCTTTGCCCTGCAAAACCCGCCGTGGGCGGGGCGGCTGGCCTTTGCGGCGCTCTGTGGGCTGGCTGCAGCTATCGACTACTGGGCCATTGCCTTCCAGGGGGTGAGCGGGTTTTGCGTGACCCCCGCCTACGGGTTTTTGCTGCCCACCTACTTCGCCATGTGGTGGGCGGGGCGTCACAGCGCCCAGCTGCCGCTCCACACCGGCGCCGGCTGGTTGCGCCTGGCGCTGTTGGCCTGCATCGGCGTGAGTGCGGCCTTTCTGATTTCCAACGGCAGCTTTTATCTTTTCTCCGGCTATGTGACGGCCCCCAACCTGGCGGATTACCTTGCCGGGGTGACCCGCTACTTTCCCCGCTACGGGCTCTACTGCCTTGGCTATATCGCCATGGGCCTGCTGCTGCGGGCACTGCTGGGGGCCATCGTTCACCGGGCGGCGCCACAGCATGGCTGATGTCCACCGCCAGCCGCTGTGGTTTGCTGCCCCCGGGGAGGCCCTCCGGATCCTGCCGGATGGGGTGATCCGCGCCGACAGCCGGGCTACCTTCTGGGCGCACCGGTATTTGCCCGCCAAGCCGCGGGTGGCCGCCGCCCTGCTCAACTGGGCAGCGGGATGAGTGCCAGCGCTGCCGACAGCCAGGTGAGCCAGGCGCCTGCACCATCATCCCGCCGCAGGGCAGACAAGCGCCTGATGGCCGGTGTGGCGCTCAGCCATACCCCCGACTGGGTGACCCTGGCCTTTGATCGGCCGCGCCTGGCCCTCAGCTCAGCGGTGGTCAATGGCGGTCTGCGCCACTGCCGCCGCTGGCTCAACCTGCGGGTTGACGGCGCAGCAGTGCACATCGCGGAAAGCCCGGCGACCACTGTGGCGCGACTGTGCCAGCAACAGGGCTGGGCTGGTGACACCCAGGGGATGATGACTGCAGCCTCGATGAACTCCCTGCGTATCCGCCGCGCCAGGGTCTGCGGTGAGGATCTTGCGGTGCTGGTGACCACCGGCCTTGCCAATGCCCGCCGCGCCGGCGACCGGGCGGAATACCTGGCCCTGGGGGATCTGTCGCCAACCCCCGGCACCATTAATCTGGCGATCGTTACCAGTGCCCGCCTTGACCCCGCGGTGATGGTGGATATCACCATCACAGCCACCGAGGCCAAGGCCGCCGCGCTGCAGGACCTGGGTATCCGCAGCCCGGTGTCCGGCGCCATCGCCACCGGCACCGGCACCGATGCCATCGCGGTATTTTCCGGCCCCGGTCCAACGCAAGTGCTCTACGGCGGCAAGCACACCCTGTTTGGCCAGCAGCTCGCGCGCCTGGTAATGGCCGCCATTGTCGACTCGGTCCAGCAGCAGGGCTCTGTTGATCAGTGCCCCCCGCACCGCTCTGCTCTCGATGAGGATGATTCAGTGAGACACGTCTTGTGAGAAACGCCCCATGACCCCACCCCTTTACCCCAACCCCGGCCTGGAACTGGTCCTCGGCGGCGCCCGCTCCGGCAAAAGTCGCCTCGCCGAACAGCGCGCGTTGGGCGGTGGCCACCAGCTGTTTTATATCGCCACCGCCACAGCCGACGACGGCGAAATGGCCACTCGCATCCGCCACCACCAGAGCCGTCGCGGCAACCAATGGCAGCTAATCGAGTCACCTCTGCGCTTGGCCGCCACCCTGCGCGAGCTGCAAGGCCACGACCGCTGCCTGCTGGTGGACTGCCTCACCCTGTGGCTCAGCAACTGCCTGCACCACCAGTGCTGGCCCGCCGAGCGCGATGCGCTGCTCAAGGCCGTGGGGCAATTGCAGGGCCGGGTGATTCTGGTGAGCAACGAAGTGGGCTCCGGCATCGTGCCCGTGGGCGAGCTGAGCCGCCAGTTTGTCGACGAGAGCGGCTGGCTGCACCAGCAACTGGCCCAGGTGGCGCGGCGGGTGACCCTCGTGGTCGCCGGTCTGCCGCTGGAACTCAAGCGTTGAGTTTCACGTAACACGTTGCACGTAAAAAAAGGCCCAGACCATGAACGACCACCATTGCCCCGATCAGGCTCCCCAGCCGGACATTACTCCCCACGTGAAAAGTGAAATGTGTAACGTGCAACTCACCCGGCCGGTGCCACCCATCGACACCGAAGCCAGGAAACAAGCCCAAACCCGCCAGAACCAGCTCACCAAGCCCCCCGGCTCCCTGGGCCGGCTGGAGGACCTGGCGGTGGATCTGGCCGGCTGGCAGGGGGTCGCCGTGCCCCGGCTGGACAGGATCCGGGTGCGGGTGTTCGCCGCCGACCACGGTATTGCCGCCGAGGGGGTGTCCGCCTTTCCCCAGGCGGTGACCGCGCAGATGGTGGCCAACTTCGCTCGCGGCGGGGCGGCCATCTCGGTGCTGTCACGGTTGCACGGGGCGGATTTCCGGGTGGTCAACCTGGGCACCGCCGCGCCCCTGCCGGCGGAGGTCGCCGGGCATCCGGCGGTGCTGGACCGGCAACTGGCCGCCGGCAGCGCCAATATCTGTGAACAGCCAGCCATGACGCCGGAACTGCTGGCCGCCGCCCTGGCGGTGGGCGCCGCCGAACTAGATTCCAGCGACAGGCCGGAGCTATTTATCGGCGGCGAGATGGGCATCGCCAATACCGCCACCACCGCCGCCCTGGCCAGCGCCCTGCTGGGCCTGCCGGCGGCGGATACCGTGGGCAGCGGCACCGGGGTGGGCGGGGCCGGCCTGGCCCGCAAGCGGGACGCGGTGGAGCGCGCCCTGGCCCTGCACCTGCCCCACTGTCACTCCCCCCTGGAAATCCTGCGCCGCCTCGGCGGGCTGGAAATCGCCGCTCTCTGCGGTGCCTATATCGCCGCTGCCCAGGCCGGGGTACCGAGCCTGGTGGATGGCTATATCTGCACCGCCGCCGCCCTGGTGGCGTGCCGCATCAATCCCGGCGTGCGGGGCTGGCTGCTGTTCGCCCACCGCTCGGCGGAGCCGGGACACCGCCATTTGCTGGCGGCCCTGGACGCCAGTCCCCTGCTCGACCTCGGCCTGCATCTCGGCGAGGGCAGCGGTGCCGCCGTGGCGGTATCCCTGCTGCAAGCCGCCTGCGCCCTGCACGACGGCATGGCCACATTCGCCGAGGCGGCGGTCAGCGGTGGGGGAGCCCTCAGCCAGGAAAAGGCCATCAGCGAAGAGAAAGCCCCGTGACGAGCACCACCATCGACCTTCTGCGCCACGGCGCCTGCACCGGCGGGGACATCTTCCGCGGTGTCACCGACTCGCCCCTCGGCGATAACGGCTGGCGGCAGATGGCGGCGGCCCTGGCTCCCCACCGCGGCTGGCAGTGGGTCGTCAGTTCCCCGCTGCAACGCTGCCGGAGCTTCGCCGAACACTTCGCCGCCCAACGTAGGCTGCCCCTGGCTATCGAGCCGGATTTACGGGAGATCGATTTTGGCATCTGGGAAGGCCGGCCCATCGCCGATGTATGGCAGGAACAGCGCGAAACCCTGGAACACTATTACCGCTCCCCCGGCACGGCCGCGCCCCCAGGCGGCGAATCCGCCCAGGCCGCCAGCCAGCGTCTGGATGCCGCCTGGGGACGGCTGCTGGCCAGCCACAGCGGCGAGCACCTCCTGCTGGTGCTGCACGGCGGCGCCATCCGCCTGCTGTTGTGCCAACTGCTGGGGGCGCCCCTGGCCAGCAGCCAGCGCTTCGCCATTCCCCACGGCTGTCTGACCCGGCTGGTCGTCCACCACCTGCCGGACGGCGACGTGCCGCAACTGGTCTTCCATCAACCGGGTGACAGCGATGATTGACCGGCGCGCCGTCCCACAGGAGCTGCGTGCCCTGCTGCTGGCTCTGGGGCTGCTGACCCGCATCCCCATGCCATCCATGGACACCGCCGACCCGGCGCTGCCGGGCCGCTCCCTGCACTGGTACCCGGCGGCCGGCCTGGTCATCGGCCTGGTGCTGGCAGTGCTCGCCGGGGCTCTCTGCTGGGCAGCGCCGAATGCGCCGCTGCTGGCCGCCGCCCTGCTGGTATGCCTGTGGGTGGCCCTCACCGGCGCCCTGCACCTGGACGGCCTGGCCGACTGCGCCGACGCCTGGGTGGGCGGCATGGGCGACCGGGAGCGCACCCTGGCGATCATGAAAGACCCCAGCTGCGGCCCCATGGGGGTGGCGGCCATCACCCTCGTCCTGCTGCTCAAGACCGTGGCCCTGGCCACCCTGCTGGGCCTCCCCGGCCAATGGGCCTGGTGGCTGATACCCCTCGCGGCTCGCGCCCTGCTGCCCCTGGCCTTCGTCGGGCTGCCCTATTGCCGGGCCGGCGGCATGGGGGACGGCCTGGCTGCCGGTGCCTCCCGGCGCGGCATTGCCCTGGCCCTGGGGTTGACGGCACTGCTCTGCATCCTGACCTTGCCCTGGACACTGGCTGCCCTGTGGTTGCTGGTGGCGGCCGCGATCTTTGTCCTGTGGCGCCGCGCCATGCTGCTGCGGCTGGGGGGCTTTACCGGCGACGGCGCCGGCGCCCTGGTGGAGCTGGCGGAGCTCGCCCTGCTGGTGGCCAGCGCTCTGTACCTGGCGGGAGGGGCGACATGACACTGACCCTGCTGGCCGCCCTCGCCCTGGACGCCCTGCTGGGCGAACCCCGCCGCTGGCACCCGCTGGTGGGGTTCGGCCATCTGGTGGGCCGGGTGGAGAGCGCTCTGTACCCGGAAGGCGGGAGTCCGCGCCGCCGGCAACTGGCGGGGCTGGCGGGCTGGATCGCCTTGGCCCCGCTTCCCGCCCTGCTGTTGTGGTGGCTGCTGTCATTCCTGTCCGGCTGGACACTGTTCGCCGCCGAGGTGCTGGTGCTCTATCTGGCCATCGGCAACCGCAGCCTGGCGCAACACGCCCAGGCCATAGCGGCGCCCCTGCTGGCGGGGGACCTGGATGCCGCCCGCCGCGCCGTGGCGATGATCGTCAGCCGCGATACCGCCGGACTGGACAGTGCCGGGGTGACCCGCGCGGCGGCGGAATCGGTGCTGGAAAACGGCAGCGACGCGGTGCTGGCGCCGCTGT
>CAZWUP010000073.1:0-11421 GCA_964637045.1 uncultured Porticoccaceae bacterium
GCGCTTCTGGTCGAGCTTGATGACCTTGAACTCGAGGGGCTTGTCTTCCAGGTGGGTGGTTTCGCGCATCGGGCGCACATCCACCAGGGAGCCGGGCAGGAAGGCGCGCAGGCCGTTGATATCGACAGTGAAACCGCCCTTGACCTTGCCGCTGATGACGCCGATAACCACGGCATCGGCATTGTGGGCCTTCTCCAGCTCGGTCCAGGACTCCTGGCGGCGAGCCTTCTCGCGGGAGAGGCGGGTGGCGCCAAAACCGTCTTCGACGGTTTCCAGGGCGACCTGGACTTCGTCGCCGATGGCCAGATTGAACTGACCGTCGTCATCGAGAAACTGGCTGACCGGGATGATACCTTCGGACTTCAGCCCGGTGTAGACGGTAACCCAGTCCTTGTCCATATCGATAACCACACCGGTCACTATGGAGCCGGGGGTCATATCAATGGTCTTTAAACTTTCTTCGAAAAGATCTGCAAAGCTTTCGCTCATCTATGTATACCTGTAGGGAACGGGGCATTTAACCCCAACCACACCGCCAGCTGTGTGGGTCTGTTTAAAAAAGATCCGGCAGGGCAATTCTGGCCAATTTCTGCTGAATCAACGGTAAAAAGCTCACCATGCCATCATTGTTTGACAGCCTTGATCACCATTTCAAGTACGTCCTGCACACTCTTGTTGCTGGTGTCCACCAGCAAGGCATCCTCAGCGGGCACCAGGGGCGCAACCTCACGGTTCATGTCCCGCTCGTCGCGCTCGCGGACGGTGTCCACAAGGCCGGGAAGGCTAACACTTTCCCCTATATCAATCAACTGGTTATACCGCCTTTTGGCGCGTTCCTCCACAGAGGCGGTGAGAAAGATCTTGGTGTCGGCGGCGGGGAACACCACGGTGCCCATGTCGCGGCCGTCGGCCACCAGCCCGGGCGGCGCGGCAAAGGCCCGCTGGCGCTCCAGGAGGGCGGCGCGAACCTCGGGAATGGCGGCGACAATGGAGGCCCCGACGCCGATTTCCTCGCTGCGAATCCGGTCGGTTACCACCTCTCCCTCGAGAATCACCTCGGGCGGAGTGCCATTGGCATTCATGCTGAAGGAGATATCCATGTGAGCGGCGAGCACCGCCAGCTCCTCTTCATTGTCCCACTCCACCTTGTGGTGGCGGGCAGCCAGGGCCAGGACCCGGTAGAGGGCGCCGCTATCGAGATAGTGATAGCCCAGCTTTGAGGCCAACATCTGCGAAATGGTGCCCTTGCCGGCGCCACTGGGTCCATCGATGGTGACGATCTTTACGGCTTTGCTGTTCATTCCCTCAACTCCGTGAGATTGAAGCCAACCCTGGTGGCCAGGCTGACGAAACCGGGGAAGGAGGTGGCCACGTTCTGGCAGTCCTGGATGGTAATGCTGCCCTTGGCCACCAGTCCAGCCACGGCAAAGGCCATGGCGATGCGGTGGTCGTCGCGGCTGTGAACCTTGCCGCCGGACATCTCCCCACCGCGAATGACAATGCCGTCGGCGGTGGGCGCGGCGGAGATACCCAGCACCGCCAGGCCGTCGGCCATGGCCTGGATACGGTCGCTCTCTTTGACCCGCAACTCTTCGGCGCCGGTGAGCACCGTGGTGCCGGTGGCGCAGGCGGCGGCAATGAAGAGCGCTGGAAACTCGTCGATGGCCAGGGGTACCTGGTCCTCGGGGATGGCGATACCCGTGAGAGGGGCGTAACGAACGCGAATATCGGCCACCGGCTCGCCGCCCACCAGGCGCTCATTGTCGAGGGTGATATCCCCGCCCATCAAGCGCAGAATGTTGATCACGCCAACCCTGGTGGGGTTGACGCCGACATGTTCAAGGACGATCTCGGAGCCCGGTACGATACTGGCTGCCACCATAAAGAACGCCGCCGAGGAAATATCCGCGGGAACGTCGATAGCGCAGGCGGTGAGCTCCCCTCCCCCCGTCACCGTGGCGGTGGCCCCCTCCCGCTGAACCCTGTAGCCAAAGCCGGTAAGCATGCGCTCGGTGTGATCCCGGGTTGGCGCAGGCTCGGTGACCCTGGTCTCGCCCTCGGCGAAGAGACCCGCCAGCAACAGCGCCGATTTGACCTGGGCGCTGGCCATGGGCAACACATAGTCGATGCCCACCAGGGAGCTGCCGCCGCGGATGGTGAGGGGCGGCCGCCCACCCTCGGCGGTTTCGATGCGGGCACCCATCAGGGCAAGGGGCTCCGATACCCGCTTCATGGGCCGCCTGGACAGGGAGTCGTCGCCGCTCATCACCACATCGAAGGGCTGGGCAGCGAGCAGCCCCGCCAGCAGGCGCATAGAGGTGCCGGAGTTGCCCAGATAGAGCGGCCCCGGGGGCTCTCGCAACCCCTTTGTGCCCACCCCGTGGATGGTGACCTCACCGTTGTGGGGGCCTTCGATCACCACCCCCATGTCGCGAAAGGCCTGCAGGGTGGCCAGGCTGTCCTCGCCTTCGAGAAAGCCGCTGACCCGGGTGATCCCCTTGGCCAGGGAGCCCAGCATGATGGCGCGGTGAGAAATGGACTTGTCGCCGGGAACCCGTGCCCGACCCTGCAGTGGATCGGTGGCTCTGGCGGTGCGAAAAATCAATGTCGTGTTGCTCATAGGCTCAAGATAGGTCTTTTTTTCCAGCATTTTAGTGAAATGGTTGCGGGCCTCCCGGGCCCGGGTAAAGACCCCCATGATGTGGTCGCTGTCGCCACCCACTATGGCTTCCCGCAGGGTGGCGAAATTGGCGGTCAGTTGGTCCAGCACCTGGACGATGGCCCGGCTATTGGCCAGACAGATATCGTGCCACATCACCGGATCGCTACCGGCGATGCGGGTAAAATCGCGAAATCCCCCAGCGGCGTAGCGGAAGATCTCCCGGTTCTCCTTCATCGACGCCAGGGTGTCCACCAGGGAGTAAGCCAGCACATGGGGCAGGTGGCTGGTGGCCGCCAGCACCTCATCGTGCTCTTCCACCGGCATGGTGGACACCCTGGCACCCACCGCCTGCCACAGCGCCACAATGCGCTGCACATGGTCGGCGCCGGTCTCCGCCTCCGGGGTCAAGATCACCCGGTGATCGATATAGAGATCGGGATTGGCCGCCTCGACACCGCTCTTCTCGGACCCCGCGATGGGATGACCGGGGACGAACTGGGGGGGCATGCACCCGTAGATCAGCCGCGCCGCGTCCACCACACTGCCCTTGACGCTGGCGGCGTCGGTGATGGTCACCGCAGGGTCGAGGTGCTGGCGAAGTTCCGCCAGGGTATTGGCGACACTCAGGGTAGGTACGCAGACCACCACAATATCCCCGGACACCAGCCTGGCCAGGGCGTCCGGAGCGGAAGCGGAAACCGAGTCCACCACCCCCAGGGCCAGGGCTGCGTCCAGGGTAGCCTGGCGACGTGACACGCCGATGACTTCCCGACACAGGCCCCGGTCCCGGGCAGCCTTGGCCAGGCTGCCGCCGATCAGCCCCAGGCCGTAGACCAGAAGGCGACCGAACTGCGCTTGCTGTTGTTCCGGCATCGACACCAAACCCCGGGGGAGACTCAGAGCACAGCCCTGGGATAGGAGCCGAGAACCTTCAGCTCGGAGGCGCGTTCGCGGATCATGGCCAGGGCGGCCACCACATTGGCGTCGCTGAGGTGACCCTTGAAGTCGATAAAGAACATATAGTTCCATTTGCCGATGCTGGAGGGCCGGGTCTCCAGCCGGGTCATGTCCACATCGTGAATGCGCAACGGCTCCAGCAATGTGTACAGGGCGCCGGGTTCGTTTTTCATGGACACGATGATGGAGGTCTTGTCGTCGCCGCTGGGGGCCAGATCCTGGCGGCCGATCACCAGAAAGCGGGTGGAATTGTCGGGGCGATCCTCGATCTTTTCCCGCAGCTTGGTCAGGCCGTAGAGCTTCACCGCCATGTCGCCGGCGATGGCCGCCGAATTCCACTCGCCGCCCACCATCTTGGCGGCCTCGGCATTGCTGGACACCGGGATGCGGTCGATTCGCGGATAGTGGGCATCCAGCCACTTGCGGCACTGGGCCAGGGACTGGGGATGGGAGTACACCCGGGTAATCTTGTGGGGATCTGTGTTGGGGCCGATCAGGAAGTTCTGATGGATGCGCAGCTCCACCTCGCCACAGATTTTCAGCGACGAGTCGATAAAGCTGTCCAGGGTGTGGTTGACCACCCCCTCGGTGGAGTTTTCCACCGGCACCACCCCGTAGTTGACGGCGCCTGCCGCCACTTCGCGGAACACTTCATCGATGGCGAACATGGGCATGCACTGGGCGGAACTGCCAAAATGCTTGAGCACCGCCTCCTGGGTAAAGGTTCCCTCAGGCCCCAGAAAGGCGACGCTGACGGGCTTTTCCAGGGCCAGGCAGGCGGACATGATCTCGCGGAACAGGCGCGCCACCTCCTCGCTGTCGAGGGGGCCGGGATTGCTCTCCATCACCTTGCGCAGCACCTGGGCCTCCCGCTCGGGGCGATAGAATTCCGTCGACCCGGCCATGACCTTGACTTCCGCCACCTGCTGAGCGCAGCGGGCGCGGTCGCTGATCAACCTGAGCAGTTGGTCGTCGATGGTGTCGATCCTGTCCCGCAGGTCTTGAAGAGAGAGTTCAGTCATAACGTCTATTCACCAGAGACTTGTTCGACGGCGCCATCGTCGGTTTCCTCGATGCGGGCCACACCCACCAGCTTCTCATCCCCCCGCACCCGGATCAGGCGCACCCCCTGGGTGATGCGGCCGAGTACGGAGACTTCGGCAACCCGAGTGCGCACCAGGGTGCCCTGATCGGAGATCAGCATGATTTCGTCGCTGTCCGCCACCTGCATGGCGCCCACCAGCTGGCCGTTGCGCTCGCTGGTCTGCATGGCTATCACCCCCTGGTTGCCGCGACCCTTGCGGGGGAAGTCCTCAACCTTGGTGCGCTTGCCGTAGCCGTTGGCGCTGAGGGTGAGGATTTGATGGTTGTCCTCGGGGATGATCAGCGCGATCACCTCAAAGCCCTCCGCCATGCGAATGCCCCGCACCCCGCGGGCCGTTCTGCCCATGGCGCGGACATCGTTCTCATCAAAGCGGGCGGCCTTGCCGTTGCTGGCCACCAGAATCACATCCTTGGTGCCGTCGGTAATGGCGGTGCCCACCAGGTGGTCGCCCTCGTCCAGCTCCACCGCCCTCAGGCCCACGCTGCGGGGGCGGGAAAACTGGTCGAGGGAGGTCTTCTTCACCGTGCCGTTGGCGGTGGCCATAAAGATGAAGTGGTCCGGGTTGTACTCCCTGACCGGCAGGATCGAGGTCACCCGCTCCCCCGGATCCAGGGGCAGCAGGTTGACCATGGGCCGTCCCCGGGAGTTGCGTCCGGCGACGGGGATCTGGTAGACCTTGATCCAGAACACCTTGCCGGCATCGGTAAAGCACAGCAGGGTATCGTGGGTACTGGCGATCAACAGGTGCTCGACAAAGTCCTCGTCCTTGACGGCGGTGGCCGACTTGCCGGTGCCGCCGCGGCGCTGGGCCTGGTAGGCATCCAGGGGCTGGGCCTTGGCATAGCCGCCGTGGGAGATGGTGACCACCCGATCCTCTTCGGTGATCAGATCCTCCACGGTGAGGTCGTGTTGGCTCTCGATGATTTCCGAGCGCCGGGCATCGCCAAACTCTTCCCGCACCGCCTCCAGTTCCTCGCGGATCACCACCATCAGCCGGTCGGGGTCGCCGAGAATATGCAGGTACTCGGCGATTTCGCCAATTTTTTCCTGGTATTCCGCCACCAGCTTGTCGTGTTCCATACCGGTGAGGCGGTGCAGGCGCAGATCGAGAATGGCCTGGGCCTGGGCGGGGGACAGGTGGTAGGCACCGTCCACCAGGCCAAAGCCGGGGCCCAGGTCCTCGGGCTTGCAGGCATTGCTGCCGGCCTTTTCCAGAAACTGGATCACCGCCCCGGGCTCCCAGTGGGCGGCCATCAGGCGCTCCCTGGCTTCGGCGGGGGTGGCGGAATCCCGGATCATTTCGATCACCCGGTCGATATTGGAAATGGCCACCGCCAGGCCTTCCAGCAGATGGCCCCGCTCCCTGGCCTTGCGCAGCAGGAAGATGGTTCTGCGGGTCACCACCTCGCGGCGGTGGCGGATAAAGGCGTCCAGCAACTCCCGCAGGTTGAGGGTGCGGGGCTGGTCGTCCACCAGGGCGACGATATTGATGCCGAACACGCTTTGCAGCTGGGTCTGGGCGTAGAGGTTATTGAGCACCACATCCCCCATCTCGCCGCGCTTGAGCTCGATAACCACCCGCAGGCCGTCCTTGTCGGACTCGTCGCGGAGCTCGGAAATGCCCTCGATTTTCTTTTCCTTGACCAGCTCGGCAATGCGTTCGATCAGCCTTGCCTTGTTCAGCTGGTAGGGAATCTCGGTGATGATAATGGTCTCGCGGCCGGTCTTTTCGTCCCGCTCCACCTCGGCCCGGGCGCGCACCAGGATGCGGCCGCGGCCGGTGCGGTAGGCCTGCACGATGCCGGCACGGCCGTTGATGATGGCGCCGGTGGGAAAATCCGGCCCCGGAATGTACTCCATCAACTCGTCGACGGTCAGCTCGGGATTGTCGATCAGGGCGAGGGCGCCGTTGACCACCTCGGTCAGGTTGTGGGGTGGAATATTGGTGGCCATGCCCACCGCGATGCCGGAGGAGCCATTGACCAGCAGGTTGGGAATCCGGGTGGGCATCACCTCGGGAATCTTCTCCTGGCCGTCGTAGTTGTCCACCCAGTTGACGGTCTCCTTGTCCAGGTCCGCCAGCAGAGAGTGGGAAATCTTGGCCATGCGGATTTCGGTGTAACGCATGGCGGCGGCGGAGTCGCCGTCGATGGAGCCGAAGTTACCCTGGCCGTCCACCAGCATGTAGCGCATGGAAAAAGGTTGCGCCATGCGCACGATGGTGTCGTAGACCGCAGAGTCGCCGTGGGGGTGGTACTTACCGATCACGTCGCCCACCACCCTGGCGGATTTCTTGTAAGACTTGTTCCAGTCGTTTTTCAGCTCGCTCATGGCGAACAGGACGCGCCGGTGAACAGGTTTCAGGCCGTCGCGGACGTCCGGCAGGGCGCGGCCGACGATAACACTCATGGCATAGTCGAGGTAGGACTGCTTCAGCTCGTGCTCGATACTGACGGGCTGAATTTCTCTGGCTATATCACCCATAGATTGGTTGTTCCCGGTTGAACTCGCAAAGGTCTTTTTGTTTCCCTGTGTCCAGGCACCTACCCCCCCGACACAAGCGGGCGAGTATACCACAGCTTCCCCACCCTGCACCCCGGCGGCGCCCTGTGATTCAGGCAGGCAAGGCTTTTACGCTATACTGCGCCGCCGTTGGGCCGCTGACGGAGCGAGAGGAGATGCCATGACCCCAGAGAAAGCCGACCTGTTGATCAATGCCCGATGGCTGATCCCCGTGATTCCGGAGGACACCAGCTTCAGCGCCTGCTCCGTGGTGGTGCGGGACGGCCTTATCGCAGCCATCTGCCCACCCGCGGAAGCCCGCCGCCGCTTCCACTGCACCCAGACCCTGGACCTCGACAACCATGTGCTGCTGCCGGGCCTGGTCAACGCCCACGGCCATGCCGCCATGAGTCTGTTGCGGGGTTACGCCGAGGACCTCGACCTCCACAGCTGGCTCAACGACCGCATCTGGCCCACCGAAAGCCGCTGGGTGAGCGAGGACTTTGTCCGCGACGGCAGCGAGCTGGCGCTGGCGGAGATGGTGCGCACCGGCACCACCTGCTTCGCCGACATGTACTTTTTCCCCGACCAGGTGGCAGCCGCCAGCCGGGATGCCGGCATGCGCTGCCAGGTGGCCTTTCCGATCATCAACTTCCCCACCGCCTGGGCCCGCGACGGCGACGACTACATCCACAAGGGCCTCGAGCTCCACGACACCTACCGGGACCACCCCCTGGTGAAGATCGCCTTTGGCCCCCACGCCCCCTATACCGTGGCAAACCGCCTGTTTGAAAAGATCGCGGTTTACGCCAATGAGCTGGACGCGGGCATTCAGATCCACCTCCACGAATCCTGGGGGGAAGTCAAGGAGGCCCTTGAGGACACCGGGGAAAAACCCCTGCGGCGCCTGGAGCGGCTCGGCCTGCTCTCCGCCAACACCCAGTGCGTACATATGGTGGCGGCGGACAGCGAGGATATCGAGCTGCTGGCCGCCAGCAAGGCCCATGTCATTCACTGCCCAAAATCCAATATGAAGCTGGGCAATGGCGTGAGCCCGGTGCGGGAGATGCTGGCCCGGGGGATCAATGTCGCCCTGGGTACAGACGGCGCCGCCAGCAACAACGGCCTCGACCTGTTCGCCGAGCTGCAGTTTGCCGCCCTGCTGGCCAAGGGCAGCAGCGGCGACCCCACCGCCCTGGACACCCACCAGTGCCTGCGCATGGCCACCATCAACGGCGCCCGCGCCCTGGGCATGGAGCACCTGATCGGCAGTGTCGAAGTGGGCAAGGCGGCCGACCTGATCGCCGTGGATCTTTCCACCCTGGGCCAGCAGCCCCTGTATAATCCCGCCCCACAGCTGGTCTACACCAATGTCGGCCACAGGGTCAGCCACAGCTGGGTCGCCGGCAGGTCGCTCCTTCACCAGGGCCGCCTGACCACCCTCAATGAGCAGGAGCTGATGGCCAAGGCGGCCACCTGGCAGCACAGGATCAGCGGTAGCTGACGGGACGGCTGCGGGAAGGGAAAGGGCTCTGGGGCCAGCCATTCAACAGGAGCAGAGAGAACCATGAGCGACACCAACTTCGACCCTCGCGAAATTGCCAAGTTTGAAGCCCTGGCCTCCCGCTGGTGGGACCGGGAGAGCGAATTCAAGCCCCTCCACCAGATCAACCCGCTGCGGGCCAACTGGATCGATCGCCACGCCCCGGTGGCTGGCAAGACCGTGCTCGATGTGGGCTGTGGCGGCGGCATTCTCAGCGAGGCCCTGGCCCAGCGGGGGGCGACGGTCACCGGCATCGACATGGGCGCCGCGCCCCTGTCGGTGGCCGAGCTGCACAAACTGGAATCCGGCGTCCAGGTCACCTATCTGCAGCGCAGTGCCGAGGCCATGGCCGCCAGCCATCCGGCCCAGTTTGACATCGTCACCTGTCTCGAAATGCTCGAGCACGTGCCCGACCCGGCCTCGGTAATCAAGGCCTGTGCCACCCTGGTGAAACCCGGCGGCCAGCTGTTTTTCTCCACCATCAACCGCAACCCGAAGGCCTACGCACTGGCCATTGTCGGCGCCGAGTATGTGCTCGGCCTGCTGCCCAGGGGCACCCACGATTACCGCAAGTTCATCCGCCCCTCGGAACTGGCCGCCTGGCTGCGGGAGGCGGGGCTGGAGCTGGCCCATATCACCGGCATGGTCTACAACCCGGTGACCAAGGTCTACCGCCTCAAAGACGGCGACGTGGACGTGAACTATCTGGTTCACGCGCGCCACCCCGGAGTGAATTAAGGAAACCCCATGACCCATGACGAAAACCCGGCCTACCGGGCCGTGCTCTTTGATCTGGACGGCACCCTGCTGGACACGGCGCCGGACTTTGTCACCGCCCTCAACCGGATGCTGGCGCAACGGGGTCAGGACCTGCTGGACCCCCACCTGATCCGCGCCGGAGTAACCCACGGCTCCGCCGGACTGATCAGCCTGGCTTTTGGCCTGAGGGCCGACAGCCCGGACTTCGAACCCCTGCGCCAGGAATTTCTCGGCTATTATCAGGACTGCCTGAGCCAACAGACCCGCCTGTTCCCCGGGCTTGAACAACTGCTGACCAAGTTCGCCCGGCAGGACATCCCCTGGGGCATAGTGACCAACAAGCCGGAACTCTACACCAGGGCCATCCTCAGCGACCTGAAACTGCCATCGGCGCCGCGGACGGTGATCTGCCCGGACCATGTCAGCCGCACCAAACCCGATCCCGAGCCCGTGCTGCTGGCCTGCAGGGAGCTGAATATTGCCCCCGCCGAGGCCCTCTATGTGGGGGACCACCTGCGGGACATCCAGGCGGGACTCAACGCCGGCTGTTATACGGTCTCCGCCGCCTACGGCTATATCGGTGGCGACGACGATCCCCGGGATTGGGGCGCCCACTTCTTGATCACCGACCCGGCGCAACTCGACGCCATCGTCTTTGCCCGCTGACCCCAGCTACGACCTCAGGACCTGCTCGTGACCACCACCTTCGACACCTACCAGCCCGCCGCCAACCTGTTGGCGGACCACATCGTTCTCGTCACCGGCGCCGGCGACGGCATCGGCAAAAGCGCCGCCCTGGCCTATGCCGCCCACGGCGCCACGGTGATTCTCGCCGGCCGCACCCCGGCCAAACTGGAGCGGGTCTACGACCAGATTGTCGCCCGCGGCTGGCCGGAGCCCAGCATCTATCCGGTGGACCTGGTGGGAGCCAGCGAGGATGACTACCACAGCCTGTGCACCACCGCCGACGAACAGAGCGGCAGCCTCGACGGCCTGCTCCACAATGCCGGGGAACTGGGGGAGCGCACCCCCATCGCCAGCTACAAGCTGAGCAGCTGGGACAGGGTGATGAAGGTCAATGTCAGCGCCCAGTTCATGCTCACCAAGGCCCTGTTGCCGGTGCTGGAAAAGTCCCCCCAGGGGTCGATTATCTTCACCACCTCGGGGGTCGGCCGCAGGGGCCGCGCCTTCTGGGGCGCCTACGCGGTGTCCAAGTTCGCCACCGAGGGCCTGTGCCAGGTGCTGGCGGAAGAGTTGGAAGGCACCACCAATATCCGCGTCAACTGCATCAACCCGGGCGCCACCCGCACCGCCATGCGGGCCAAGGCCTACCCGGCGGAAGACCCGCGCACCCTGAAGGCCCCGGACGACATTATGGGCGTCTATCTCTACCTTATGGGAGCGGACAGTCTCGGCGTGAGCGGGCAGTCCCTGGACGCCCAATAACCGTGAGATGGCGGACCCCTGCACCAGCGACTGGCGGGCAGCGAGGGCACTGACGCGAGGGCTTTTTAGCGCTTCGCAGTCCGGCCACAGTCCCGGGGTGACGGGATAGACCGGGGTTTCCCGCCTTTGACCCCGGGTCCCGCCAACCCCGCTGTCCGCGCAAGGGCTTCAGCTGGGTTTGCGGGTACCGCCGCGGCGGGGAAGAGCCGTGCTTCCGGGGCCCCGGGAGCGCAGCTTTTTGACGTGGCGCTGGAAGCGGTGGCTCTCCTCCGGGGTGATGGACCAGTCCACATCACCGCTGCGGACCCCCATCTGTTTGCACAACTGCTTGACCTCCTTGGGTTCCAGCTCCACCCATTCCCCCAGGCGGATATAGGAGGGGATCTCCACACTGCCGTAGCGGATGCGTTTGAGGCGGCTGACCAGGAAGCCTTGTGAATCCCATAG
>CAZWUP010000074.1:0-11419 GCA_964637045.1 uncultured Porticoccaceae bacterium
CGACCATATCGACAGCTTCGACGATGTGGTGCCCCTGCTGTTCGAGCACACGGTATTCAAGTCCTACCCGCCCTCCCTGCTGGAAAACAACAAGTTCATGCAGATCAACAAGTGGCTGGGCAAGCTCACCGCCCACCAGATCGACCATGTCGACGTGTCCGCCTGCCAGACCCTGGACGAGTATTTTGATGTGATGGACGAAGCGGTGCCGGAATTGCGGGTGTCCTACACCTCGGGGACCTCGGGCACCCTGTCCCTGCTGCCCCACAGCACCAGCGAGGGCATGAAGAGCCTGCTCACCAAGCGCATGACCCTGGAGATCATCACCGCTCCCGACGAGCCGCTGCCGGAATTGCACGTGGTCTACCCCTTCTTTCGCTCCGGCCGCATGTCCCACCTGCGGGGCAACGACGCCACCGTCAAGTACATGCTCAAGGGGGAGGAGTACTTTCACGCCGCCTATCCCCAGCGCATGAGCGCCGACGTCCAGTACCTGGCGGCGCGCATCCGCGGCGCCCAGGCCAAGGGCACCCTCGACCGCCTCAAGGTCAACCCGGCGGTGCTGGCCAAGAAGGCCGAGTTCGACAAGCTCCAGGCCGATATGCCCAAGCACCTGGAAGCCTTTTTTGCCCGCGCCAGCGAAGAGCTGAAGGGCAAGCGCATCTATGTCTGGGCCACCTGGAACCTGCTCCACAATATGGCCAAAGCCGGCCTGGAAAAAGGCCTCGAAGGGGTGTACGCCGCCAACTCCGCCGTCAGCACCGGGGGCGGCGCCAAGGGCCTGGTCCAGCCGGAGGGCTGGCAGGACGACATTCTGCGCTTTACCGGCGCCCAGAAGCTGCACGAGCTGTACGCCATGTCGGAGGTGATGCCCAGTCACTGGAAGTGTGAACACGGCCACTTCCACTTCGCCCACACCGCGATTCCCTTCCTGCTCGACCCCGACACCAGCGAGCCCTTGCCACGGGAGGGCCGGGTCACCGGCCGCGCGGCGTTCTTCGACCTCTGCGCCGACGCCCGCTGGGGCGGCTTTATCACCGGCGACGAGATCACCGTGGAGTGGGACAAGCCCTGCGACTGCGGGCGCACCACCCGCTATATCGTCGGCGGCATCCAGCGCTACAGCGAGAAGAGGGGCGGCGACGACAAGATCACCTGCGCCGCCACCGAGGAGTCCCACGCCGAGGCCATGGATTTTCTCAACAACTTTGAGATGTAGGGACGGTTACAGATTGCAGGCAACGGCAACTGACCACTGATAACTAATAACTTTTGGAGTGACCCATGACCGCATTCGAGCAGCACCTCAGGGAGCAGTCCCTGGACGCCAAAACCCAACTCCTCCTCACCGACCCGGTGGCCCTGGTGGGCCACAGCAAGCGCAACTGGGAGCACCTGCCCCGCGCCGAGGTGGAGGCCATGCAGCTGCGGGGCCTGCAACAGCGCTTCGCCCAGCTGCGGGACCAGATCCCCATGCTGAAGAAGCTGGCGGACGGCCAGGGTATCGAGCATATCGACTGTATCGACGACGTGGTGCCGCTGCTGTTTGAGCACACCATGTACAAGTCCTACCCGCCGTCCCTGCTGGACAACAACAAATGGGCGCAGATCGCCAAGTGGATGGGCAAGTTGGTCACCCCGGATATTGCCGCCAGCCTGGCCGCGGCGGACTACTCCGCCTGCGAGGGCCTCGACGACTTCTTCGAAGTGGTGGGCCGCGAGGTGCCCCAGCTGCGCCTGGGCCACTCTTCCGGCACCTCGGGCACCATTTCCTTTCTGCCCCACAGCGTGTCCGAGGCCATCAAGAGCACCCTGGCGCGGCGCCTGTTTATCTGGGACATGGACGGTCCGGTGGCGGAGCCGCCGGAGCTGCACGTCGCCTACCCCTACTTCCGCCGCGGCTACGCCACCCACCTGCGGGGCAACGACTACACGGTGAAATACGTGCTCAAGGGGGAGGAGTACTTCCACGCCGCCTACCCCACCCTGATGAGCTCCGACGTGCTCTACCTGGGGGCCAAGATTCGCGCCGCCCAGGCCAAGGGCACCCTCGACCGCCTCACCATCAGCCCCAAGCTGAGGGCCAAGAAGGCGGAGTACGACACGCTGCTGGCGGATATGCCCCAGCACCTGGAGAACTTTTTCCAGACCATCGCCGAGGAGCTCAAGGGCAAGCGGATTTTTGTCTGGGGCACCTGGAACCTGCTCCACGGCATGGCCACCGCGGGCCTCAAGCACGGCCTGGAAGGGGTGTTTGCCGCGGATTCGTTTATCAATACCGGCGGCGGCGCCAAGGGCCTGGAACAGCCCCCGGGGTGGCGGGAGGATATCCTGCGCTTTACCGGTGCCAGGCGCCTGCACGAGCTGTACGGCATGACCGAGGTGCTGGCCTCCCACTTTATGTGCGAACACGGCAACTACCACCTGGCGCCCACCGCCGTTCCCTACCTGCTGGACCCGGAGACCAGCCAACCCCTGCCCCGGGAGGGCCGGGTCACCGGCCGTGCCGCCTTCTTCGACCTGGGGGCGGACTCCCGCTGGGGGGGCTTTATCACCGGCGACGAGATCACCATCGACTGGAGCACCCCCTGCGGCTGCGGCCGGCCCAGCGCCTATGTGCTGCCGCTGATCCAGCGCTACAGCGAACTCCAGGGCGGCGACGACAAGATCACCTGCGCCGCCTCCGCCAATGTCCACGCCGAGGCGATGGACTTCCTCAACAACTTTGACATCTGAACCGAGGCCCAAGCCATGAATCAAGCCAATACCACCGTCAAGCCCGTCGCCCCCATGGTGATCCGCGGCGAACTGATCACCGACAACCTGGTGGAGGTGGGCGGTCGCGGCGGCGACCTGGCCTTTCTCACCCCGGACGCCAACAAATACCTCGACCGCCTGCCCCTGGGCAACCCCACCAAGCTGGCGGAACTGTACAAGCTGAGCTTTGACGACATCCTCGACTACGCCGGCGAACTGGCCAAGGCCCTGGATTACCACAGCAACAGCTATATGCAGGAGGCCTGCGAGCTGTCCTACCTGACCGCGCCCGCCACCCCCAGCCTGGTCAAGGCCACCTACCTGGGGCTGCCGAAAATGCTCGACCGGGAAGCCATCATCGAGTCGGTGGACAAGACCGTGGGCATCAAGTACCTGGAGGGCTGGGTGCGGGACACCCTGAGCGACGGCACCGAACTGGAGGTGCGCTGCTTTGGCTCCCGCTGCCTGCATATCGTGGCGGGCAACTCCCCGGGCCTGTCCCTGTTGACGATTTTGCGCAATATGGTGTTGCGCAGCGACGCCATTATCAAGGCGCCGTCCAACGACCCCTTCACCGCCGCCGCCATCGCCCGCACCATGATCGACATGGCGCCGGACCACCCCATCACCCGCCACACCACCGTGGCCTACTGGAAAGGCGGCGACCAGGCCTTCGAGCAGAAGCTCTACCGCCCGGAAAATATCGAAAAAATCGTCGCCTGGGGCGGCTTTTCCTCCCTCAAGCACGTCACTCAGTACATTCAGCCGGGGCTGGAGCTGATCTCCCTGGACCCCAAGCGCAGCGCGTCCATCATCGGCGCCGAGACCTTTGCCAGCGAACAGAACCTGAAAGAGGCGGCCCTGCGCCTGGCCACCGACATCGGCGCTTCCAACCAGGTGGGCTGCGTCAACGCCCGGGTGGTGTATGTGCAGTCCGGCACCGATGACGAGGGCCTCGAGAAGCTCAACCGCTTCGGCCAGATGGTCTACGACGCCATGCTCACCCTGCCCAACAGCATCAGCACCAAACCCAAGAGCTTCGATGCCGAGCTCAAGTCCAATATCGATGCCCTGCAGCTGGACGACGAGTGGTACAAGGTGATTGGCGGCCGCGACGACGAGGGCGCCATTATCGTCTCCCAACTGGCGGATGCCGTCCCCTTCGCCACCCTGCTCAACGACCGGGTGGGCAACCTGGTGCCGGTGGACGACCTGGACGAGGTGCTGGATGCGGTGGATGCCTACACCCAGACCGTGGGCATCTACCCGGAAAGCCTGAAGGACGAGCTGAAGGATATCCTGCCCCTGTACGGCGCCCAGCGCATCGTGTCCCTGGGCTACGCGGTGGCCCTCAAATGGGCGGCCCCCCAGGACGCCATCGAGCCTCTGCGGCGGATGGGCAAGTGGATCTCCAACCAGATCAGCGACCCCGCCAAAGTGCCCGGCCCCTGGACCCGGCCGCCGGTGGAGTAAGACCACAGGGTACAGGCCTGGAGCCGGTGCGGTCCGCGCCGCGCTCCCCCCTCAGCGCAGCTGGATATCCCCTTCCGCAAACCACACTTCGAAATGCTGGGGCAGGATATTGTCCGCCTTGGCGTAGCGGGTGCTGAGATCCTCCAGCACCAGGGTGGGCTTGGCGAGCAGGGCATTGGCCTGCTTTACCAGGCGCTGCCCCGGGTCGCGGCACTCCTCCTCCCGAAAGCAGCGCAGCACACTGCGGGAGGGGTAGCTCTTGACCAGCTCCACCCCGGGTATGCGGAGCGCCGGGCCGCCGGTCTCCGCCAGGGCGCGACCAAAGCCCTCGGCGGCGCGCCGCTGCGCGGCTGCGGCGATATGAATGTACACCGTGGGTCCGTCGCTGCCGGCCCGGGGATCCAGCCCCTTCTTCATCTCCAGGGGCTGGGCGGCCTGCCGGTTGAGGTTGTCCACCTGCATAGTGAGGGTGCCCTGAACCTGGTAGAGGGTCTCGGCGACACCGGAATCGGCGCTTTCGGCGGCCACCACACTCAGCTGCTGCTGGACACCCTCGAGGGCGGCGCTGGCGTTTCTCAGGGTGGCGATGGTGTCCCTGGCCTCGGCGAGCAGGTCTTCGGCCCGCGCCCGCTGCTCCGCCTCGCCGGCTCGGGCGGCCCGCGCCACCGCCAGTTGCTCCTGGGCAAACTGGCGATCCCGCCAGGCGATCACACTCAGGGACACGGTCACCAGCACCATCAGCGCCAGCACTCCCAGCATCACATACAGCCGGCGCAGGCGCTGGTGGCGCTCCGCGGCCAAGGCCTCCATGCGCAGCGCCGCCTCCTGTTCCGCCCGCTCCCGGTCGCGGGCGGCGGCGCTTTCCGCCAGCAGGTGCTGCACCCGCTGCCAGCCGCCGCCGTAGCGCTCGGCCCAGGCCGGGGTGCGGCGCTCGATCCACCTCAGGCGCTCGTCGGTGGTGGTGGGCCCGAGGACATTGGCCGGGTCCCGCTCGAAGCTGTCCGCCTGTACCAGCAGCGCCCGCCACACCAGGCCGTTGCGAAACTCCCGCAGCAACCAGCCGTCCACCGGGTCCGCCAGCTGACGCCAGCTGCGAATCAGGGCCTCGTGGCTGATGTCGATGCGCTCCTCGGTGGTCAGGGGCGCGGTGCCCAGGGGCCGCACCAGGGAGACGCCATCGGCGCGAAAGGGGGCGATCACCTGGTTCAGGGTGTCCACCGAGGTGCCGGTGATGGCCGCCAGGCGGCCCAGGGTCTGGGGGCGGCGAATGCCGTGGCCGTCGGGGTTGATATCGGTGAGGGCGCGAAACAGGTCCTCCACCACCCGCGACTCGGAGCCCCCCTCCCCCAGCCCGGCCAGGGCGCTGGCGGCGACCTGGTCGGCGTGGTCGGAGAGCAGCCCCGCCAGGCCCTTGGTGCCATCGTAGCTGGCCACATCCAGGCGCCAGGGGCCGGCAGTCGATTCGGCGGCCCCCCGGGTGGGCAGCTCCACCTGGTTGAGGTACAGCAGCAGCAACCCGTGCTGGATCAAGGGCAATTGGTCCTGGCCGCCGCCGGCGTCGTGAATCAGCAGCTCCGCCAGCTCGAGGCTGACCTCGCCGTCGAACAGCAGGGCCGGCTCGCGGATGGCCCGCAGCAGGTCGTCGTGGGTCATCCGCGGCAGCAGGTATTGGGTGGCGTTGACGGTCTCGGCAAAGCCCCGGAAGCGGGCACAGGCGCCGAGAAACTCGGAGCGCATGGTGAGTACGGCGTAGAGCCCGGGGGGCGGCGCCGCCCACAGGGCGATAAGGAAATCCACCAGGGCCTGGGCCTCCTCGGGGCCGTGGTGACGGGCGTGGTCGAACAGCTCTTCGAACTGGTCCACCAGGATGCAGAGGTGGTCGCTGGCATCCCGGCGCAGCAGGGCGGCCACCTCCGCCGGGCCCTCGGCGCCGAAGTTCAGCGCCCGGCGGAAGGCCATGGCCCGCTCGTCGCCGCCGCCGTCCAGGGCCGCCAGGGCAACCGCCAGGTTCCACAGCGGGGCCTCCCCCGGCAGCGCGGTACAGGTGCGCCAGGCAAGGCCGCTGCGGGCGCTCTCCTGCTCCAGCCTGGGCAGCACCGCCGCCCGCACCAGGGAGCTTTTACCGCAGCCGGAATCCCCGTGAACCACCAGCAGGCGCTTGTCGATAAGCTGGCTGACCACCTCGTCCGCCATCCGCTCGCGGCCAAAAAAAATCGGCCATTCGTCCTTGTCGAAGGGTCTCAGGCCCGGGTAGGGGCGGCGGGGGAGCGCGACACTGAACACGTCGCCGGGATTGGCATTGGAGTTCACGGCCGCCCCCCGGCCTGCTGTCCCTTGGCGGTGAGCCAGCGCTGCACCTCGGGGGTCCAGGGTGACTGGGTGCCGTCCAGCCAGTCGGCCTGAACGATGCGGGCGGTTGCCCTGCGCACCGGGGTGGCCACCGGCGCGCCGACGGTATCCAGCAGGCCGCAGGGCAGCAGGCGGTTGGAGCGGGCCCGCGCCGACTGGCGGTCGTGCTTGCCCACCACCACCAGGTCGGCATCCAGGGCGCGGCCGTCGGCGGTGCCCAGCAACAGCAGGGCGTCGCAGCCGCACAGGGCCTCGACCCGGCGTTCCCGCACTTCCTGCAGCGTTTTGGGGTCGCTCGCCACCGGGTCCGGCTCGCCGGGCACCACCGCGTACCCCTGGCCGGTGAGGGCCAGGCCGGCCTGCTCCCAGGCCTCGCCGTGGTCGGCGCGACCGTGGAGATAAATGGTCTGGCCGCCATCGCCGGCCAGTTTGGCCAACTCTTCCTCGGCCCGCAGGCGGCTCTCCAGGGCGGCCCTGAGAGCCGTCAGTTTGGGGGAGAGCCACCCGACGATGGTGAGCAGGGCCTTGCGAAACTCGGTGGTGAAGGGCCCGGGATAATCGGACCAGCCCAGGGGCCGGTGCAGACCGGTGTCCGCCACCGGGGCGGAAAAGGGGAAGCCCACCAGGGGGTGGCCGCGGGAGTCGCTGAGGCTCGGCGGCCAGGGCTCGTCCTCCGTGGGCCAGACCCTGACCACGGCGATGCGCTCGTCCGCCGCCAGCCCCAGCTCCCGCTGCCTGGCGCACCACCAGTCCCGCTCTTCGGCACACCACTGGGAGGCGAGGTAGTCGGGGGACATCAGCACCAGGAGAATGGCGGCGGCGCCGATATCCTTGCGCAGCTGGTCGCTGAGGGGGGCCATGGGGTCGATCCCCTGGCCGGGGCGCTGGTTCTCGTCGAGAAAAATCTTGAGCTGCTGGCGGAAGCGACGATCGGCCCGCAGCTCCCGCTCCAGCTCCCGGGCGAAGGCCGCCGACCACGGCTGCAGGAAACTCTGCCCGGAGCCGTCGTCACCGTGGCTGTAGCTGACAAAGATGTCGTGTGCGAATGGCGGACCCACGTAAGCCATTTCTACCCTCCCTGTTTCCCGCGACACTGTCCACAGGACTCCCGGTTTCACTATTGCACCGGATCTGGATCCGCGCAAGTTGGCAATGACCAACTGCATCACAACTTGAGGGAAACTGACGGCAAATGAAGAGGAACTTGAGGAGTATTGTTCCTATACTGACGGCGGAGCGTTACTGACAGCGCAACTCTGCCCCGGGGTGGCGGTTGCGGCCGGGAGGACAGGATATGGCAGGGATCTTCATTAGCTACCGGCGGGACGAGGCCCGCCACGCCGCGGGGCGGCTGGCGGACGACCTGGTGGATGCCTTTGGCGCGGAGAGCATTTTCCGCGACATCGAGGGCATCGAGCCCGGGGTGGACTTCAGCCAGGCCCTGGACAGGGCGCTGGCGGCCTGTGTGGTGATGCTGGTGCTGATCGGCCCCCGCTGGCTGGCGCTGCAGGACAACCAGGGCCGCCGCCGCATCGACGTGCCCGGCGACTGGATCCGGGTGGAGATCGCCACCGCCCTCAAGCGGGATACCCGGGTGATTCCGGTGCTGCTGGAGGGCGCGGAGCTGCCCGCCGAGGAGGAGCTGCCCGAGGATCTGCGCCCCCTGGTGCGCCGCCAGGCCTTCGAACTGACGGATGGCCGCTGGCGGGGAGACCTTCAGCGCCTGGTGGATGCCCTGGCCAGGGTGCCCGGCCTGACCCTGAAGAAGACCCCGCCCCCTGCGCCACCGCCGCCACCGCGCAAACGCAACCTCAAGTCCTGGCTGGCGGCCGCTGTCGTCGGCCTGCTGGCGGTGGCCTGGCTGGACAGCGAGTACAGCCTTGATGGCGACTATCCGGTGGCCCCGGCGCCCCTGACCCAGCACTATCCGGAGCCCGCACCCCAGCCCGAGCCAGAACCCGCCCCGGCCCCCACCCCCCCAGCGGAGCCCCGGGTGCCCGACGTCTCCGGCATGTGGCGCACCTACACCGGCGAGGTCTACTACTTTGATCAACAGGGCCGGAACGTGGAGTTTACCGCCGAGGCCGCCGGCCAGCAGGTGGGCCTGGGCCAGGGCCGCTTCGACGGCCAGGTGCTGCGTCTGGCAATGACCCTGTACATGAACGGCATGGCGATGGGCATGGCCAACTGCGAGCTGCAACCGTCCACCGACAACCTCAGGTACACCGGCATGTGCAACGGCCCCAATGGGTTGTTCCAGGCCCAGATGTTCCGCTGACGGGGGGTGGCCGCGGCACAATCCTTTGATGCACATCAGCTCGGTGGGCCAAATCTCGCCAAAAAGCCCTTCTGCGACAATTTGCCACACCCCCGCCGGGCGGGCATTTTCCTATCATGGCGGCCTTTGCCACAGCCACGTTCAGGTATCGACAATGCCCAACCTCTGCCGCCCTCTGGCCCTCGCCACTGCCCTCGTCTGCACCCCCGGCGCCAATGCCGGACACGCCAGCCACGATATCGTCGATGTATTGGTTACCGCCTCCCAACTGGGCGCCGCCCCTCCCACCGCCCGCATCGATGGCCAGGCGCTGCAGGCCAGGCGCCCGGCCACCAGCGATAGCGCAGCCCTGTTGCGAGGCATTCCGGGGATAAGCCTCTACGGTGCCGGCGGGGTGTCCAGCCTGCCCGCCATCCGCGGTCTCGGTGACGACCGCCTGCGGATCCGGGTGGACGGCATGGACCTGGTGTCCGCCTGTGGCAACCACATGAACCCGCCCCTGTCCTATATCGACCCCAACACCGTGGCCAGCATCGAGGTCTTTGCCGGGGTGACCCCGGTCAGCCTGGGGGGCGACAGCATCGGTGGCACCCTGGTGGTCAACTCCGCCCCTCCCGAATTCGGCGCCGCGCCGGGGGACACCCTCAGCCGCGGCACGGCGGCAACCTTCTACCGCTCCAACGGGGATGCCAGGGGCCTCAGCGGCGAGGCCGTGTTCGCCACTGACAGGGTCAACCTGCACTACAGCGGGGCCTACGCCCAGGCCAACAACTACCGCGCCGGGGCAGACTTCAAGGCTGCGGGTCCGGCAGCCGCGGGGCGCGACCATCTCGACGGTGACGTGGTCGGCTCCTCCGCCTACGAAACCCAAAACCACAAGCTGGGCATCGCCCTGCGCAGCGATCGCCACCTGCTGGATCTGGAGCTGGGTTACCAGCATATTCCCCACCAGGGCTTCCCCAACCAGCGCATGGACATGACCGAGAACACCAGCACCCAGGTTGTGCTCAAACACAGCGCCGAGTACCAGTGGGGCAGTGTGGACAGCCGCATTTACAACGAGCAGACCCGCCATGCCATGGATTTCGGCCCCGACAAGCTGTTCTGGTACGGCCCCAACGCCATCGCCAACGGCGACGGCGTGCCCGGCCCCATCGGGCCTGGCGCCAATGGCTACGCCGCCGGCATGCCCATGGACACCGAGGGCGACAACCGCGGCCTGGCGGTGAGCGCCGCGATCGAGCTCAGTGGTCGCCACCTGCTGCAGGTGGGCGGCGAGCTGCAGCGCTACCGCCTCGACGACTGGTGGGAGCCCTCGGGCAAGGGCATGTGGCCGAATACCCTGTTGAACATTAATGATGGCGAGCGCGACCGCCACGGGCTGTACGGTGAATGGCAGGCCCGCTGGAACAGCCGCTGGCTCACCCAGGTGGGGGTGCGCCACGAGCGGGTTGCCATGGACACCGGCCCGGTGCAGGGCTACAACGCCATGTACGCCGCCGATGCCGCCGCCTTCAACGCCAGCGACCGCACCCGCGACGACCACAACTGGGATTTCAGCGCCCAGGGGAGATTCGCCGCCAGCCCGAAGCAAACCTATGAGTTTGGCCTCGCCCGCAAGACCCGCTCGCCCAACCTCTACGAGCGCTACAGCTGGTCCACCAGCGGCATGGCGATGCGCATGGTCAATCTGGCGGGGGACGGCAACGGCTATGTGGGCAACCTGAATCTGGAGCCGGAAATCGCCCACACCCTCAGCCTGTCCGCCGACCGCCACCACCCTGACGGCCACTGGCAGCTGGTGGCAACCCCCTTTGTCACCCTGGTGGACGACTATGTGGAGGCGACCCTCTGCACCAGGGGCGGCTGCAACGCCGGAAATGCGCTTCCGGGCTTTCGCTACCTGACCTTCGCCAATCAGGACGCCCTGCTCTACGGCGTGGATCTCTCCGGGTTCCGCCACCTGGGGGATATCGCCGGCGTCGGGTCCTTTACCCTGCGCGGCCTGCTCAATTATCTCGAGGGGGAAAACGAAACCACGGGCGACAACCTCTACAACATCATGCCCCTCAACGGCAGCCTCAGCCTGGAACACCAGCTGGGCAGCTCCAGCACCACCCTGGAGGTGCGCTGGGTGGATGCCAAGGACCACACCTCGGCAGTGCGCAATGAACTCGCCACCGCCGGTTACACCCTGGTCAACCTGAGCACCAGCTACAGCTGGAACCGGGTGCGCCTGGATCTGGGTATTGAAAACCTCCTCGACAAGGCCCACGACCTGCCCCTGGGGGGGGCCTATGTCGGCCAGGGCAAAACCATGAGTGCGGCGGATGTGCCCTGGGGCATTGCCGTGCCCGGCAGTGGGCGGTCGTTGTACGCAGGCCTAACCTACAGCTTCTAGGAGGAATGGCACTGACTTAACGGGCTGTTGAACCCAACCGCGATCTGGGACTATAAGCTGCAGGCTTTAGGTTGGCTGCGGACGGCATGGCGCAGCTGTTCGGATAGGCGAAATCGGCATGGGGCAGGCGCAGATCAGCGCAGGTCGGCCCGGGTCGCCGT